>NZ_WXWK01000029.1:0-11756 GCF_009904835.1 Vibrio sp. V33_P6A3T137
AGTTTAATAATATGGCGCGCTCAGGAGGATTCGAACCTCCGACCGCCTGGTTCGTAGCCAGGTACTCTATCCAGCTGAGCTATGAGCGCGCAGATTTTTACTTTATTCATTCGCATGGCTAGCCAATGAAAATCGGTGATTACTCACCGTAATATGGCGCGTCCTGGAGGATTCGAACCTCCGACCGCCTGGTTCGTAGCCAGGTACTCTATCCAGCTGAGCTAAGGACGCAAGACTAATGATTATTATCACCAGTTTAATAATATGGCGCGCTCAGGAGGATTCGAACCTCCGACCGCCTGGTTCGTAGCCAGGTACTCTATCCAGCTGAGCTATGAGCGCGCAAAAGTGATTTTCACCACTAACTACTTCTTTTAAAACAAAAATGTTGACCCGAGGTCAACAAATGGCGATGAGGGAGGGATTCGAACCCTCGATACGGCTACAAACCGTATACTCCCTTAGCAGGGGAGCGCCTTCAGCCTCTCGGCCACCTCACCACATGTTCACATTCCAAAAGAAATATGGCGCGTCCTGGAGGATTCGAACCTCCGACCGCCTGGTTCGTAGCCAGGTACTCTATCCAGCTGAGCTAAGGACGCGCTGTCGCTTATTGTATAAATTTCTTTATATTCGTAAGCACCACAAGATGGCGATGAGGGAGGGATTCGAACCCTCGATACGGCTACAAACCGTATACTCCCTTAGCAGGGGAGCGCCTTCAGCCTCTCGGCCACCTCACCGTCTTGCGGAGGCACATATTACGATTTACCCAAAATATGTCAAACACTTTCTTGGTAAAAAAAACAAAAACCACATCAACCGTTGGCAATTTAACCAAAGCGTCGAGAATTTACGCTTTAGAAAAACTCTAGCTAAAAACAAACACCTAAATAATATCATCCACGGATTACGCAATCGTAGTCAAAAACACACGACTCTAATTACCATTCAAGTCCGTCAAAAACCAGAAAGGCTGACATTAGTCAGCCTTTCTCAGTTCAATAATTAGTAGTTGCCAGGTGTGGCAGTACTATTACCTTTTTCAGCTTGAATGCGCATGTAGATTTCTTCACGGTGCACAGACACCTCTTTCGGAGCATTCACACCAATACGTACTTGGTTACCTTTTACGCCCAGAACTGTTACGGTTACTTCATCACCGATCATCAGTGTTTCGCCAACGCGGCGAGTCAAAATTAGCATTCTTTGCTCCTTGAGTATTCTCTGTATTATCTTGCAACAACACTATTATCTACTAAAAGTTATATTTTCGTAAACTCTCTACTCTCTAAATCAGCCTAAAAAGGCTTGTTTAGCCTGAAACTGCAATAAAGTATCCGAATGAATATAAGCTTCGTGCAAAATATTAGCCGCACTATCAACCTTGTCCGGCGCAAGCATTAACATTAACGAGTGTGAGGTGTTAGAAACATAATGCACATTAATACCGTTTTCGGCTAATAATGTACAGGCATGATCCATCAAAGCAGGGGCTTGCAAACCAACTGTCGTTAGTAAACTCACCTGCTCACTATTACGGATTTTATCGCGGAACACCAGATCCAACTTCGCATAAGCATCGCGTTTTATGACTACGCCTGCCCATTCTGTCTCCTCGATCACATTCCACAGTTCAATCGCTAGCATCTGACACTGTTTAATTAAGCCAGCTAAGCTATCGTGAGGAACAGTGACTAAAGCCATATCGCGCTGTATTGCTACGCCACAGACCCTTTGTGTCCCAACCTCACCCTTAATTAAACTGCCATGATTAACATCGAACGTCGATAACACTCGTAAAGGCACTTGATGCTTCCATGCATATTGTACGCAAGGTAAATGCAACACTTTAGCGCCTTTACGCGCCATCTCTTCCATAGATGGGAAATCTATCACGTCTAGTTTTTTAGCAGTAGGTACCACTCGTGGATCACAAGTGTACACACCATCAACATCCGTGAATATTTGACACTCATCAGCTCTCAGTGCTCCCGCGAGTGTTACTGCACTCGTATCGGAGCCCCCTCGTCCTAAAGTGGTGATATCCCCATTATCATTAATACCTTGAAAACCAGCCACTATCACAATCTGATCTTGCTCTAGTAGCTCTGTAATCGTTTGAGTATCAATGTTCTTAATCGTTGCGTCATTGTGTTGATTATCCGTCACAATCTTCGCCTGAGCTCCGGTTAGTGAGCGTGCTGCATAACCCAATTTATTTAAGGTCATTGCCAGCAGTGCCATCGACACTTGCTCACCAGCAGAGAGCAAAACATCAAGTTCTCGAGCAGTAGGAACGCTATCGATTTGTTGGGCGAGACCCAATAAACGATTGGTTTCTCCTGACATTGCCGAAACGACAACAACAACTTGATTACCATCATTCTTCGCTTTAATGATGTGCTCGGCTACGGTATGCATTCTTTCAATTGAACCAACCGACGTTCCGCCGAACTTTTGCACGATAAGGGGCTTTTTCACCAGTATTCACCTTCCCAAGACCAAAGTCTCATTAGGTCCAAACAATATCATAATCAACCAGTACACTAATCAACCTATTGATTATTCGTTTGGAGAGTATAAACAACAAAACCAAGTGAGTAATTGGTTACGGTTAAAATAACGTCAATTACACCACTTGGTTAACCAGATAAAGTTACGCTCAATCAAAAAATAGTGATTGAGCGTAAGTTATCATTACTTTATAAACGCTCAGCAATCCAAGCGTCTACCGACTCTAAAGCCAATGGCAATGCCTGTGCATCGCTCCCTCCAGCTTGTGCCATGTCGGGACGACCACCACCTTTACCACCGACTTGCTGGGCAACGAGGTTAACCAGCTCCCCCGCTTTGACTTTGGCGGTCAGATCGTTAGTCACGCCAGCAATTAAACCAACTTTGTCGTCAGCAACATTACCAAGCAAAATAATCCCGCTACCTAATTGGTTTTTAAGCTCATCCACCATACCACGTAAGGCTTTATTATCCGCGCCATTCAATTGCGCCACGAGGACTTTGACACCGGCGATTAATTTAACCTGATCGATCAAGTTGGCACTGGCTTGTGAAGCTAACTTATCTTTCAGTTGCTGGATTTCTTTTTCCAGCTGCTTAGTTTTTTGCATCGCTTCCGATAATTTCTCTTCGTACTTGTGCTGCTGAGTTTCCAATGCATCCAGTGCGGCTTCACCCGTTACAGCTTCAATACGACGAATCCCTGCAGCAATCCCCCCTTCAGAGAGAATCTTAAATAGGCCAATATCACCGGTATGTGACGCATGAATACCACCACATAATTCGGTCGAAAAATCACCCATCGACAAGACACGAACTTGTTCATCGTATTTCTCGCCAAACAGCGCCATCGCGCCTTTTTGCTTAGCGGACTCGATGTCCATCACATGAGTTTCAATCACATGATTCAAGCGAATTTGCGCGTTGACTAAACGTTCAACTTGCTTAATTTCTGCTGCGGTCATGGCTTCTAAATGAGAGAAATCGAAGCGCAAATTTTCGGCTCTAACCAGTGAACCTTTTTGGGTCACATGCTCACCGAGTACTTGACGTAACGCAGCATGCAATAAGTGTGTCGCTGAGTGATTGAGTGAAATCGCATTGCGACGTTTTTCATCCACCAGAGCTTCAACATGATCGCTACTGGCTAATACGCCTTCTTGCATCACACCATAATGGGCAATGGCATTACCTAATTTCTGGGTATCGTCGACTTTAAACACACCCGAAGCGGTTCTCAGTAAGCCTGCATCACCGCATTGACCGCCAGATTCAGCATAAAAAGGCGTTGTTTCCAAAACAACGATCGCTTTATCACCTGCTGATAGCGCCGAAACTTCTTGGCCATCGACGAATAATGCAGATACCGGACTCATTTGCTGGGTCGCGCTATAACCGCAGAATTCCGTTTCTCCATCCACCTTAATCATGCTGTTGTAATCGGTGCCAAAATTGCCTGCATCGCGCGCACGCTGACGCTGCTCTTCCATCGCCGCTTCAAAGCCTTCTTCATCAATGGTGAAACCACGCTCACGCGCAACATCATTGGTTAAATCCGCCGGAAAGCCGTAAGTATCATAGAGTTTGAATACAGTTTCACCATCTAAAACCGAACCTTCAACCGCATCCAATGCATCGTTGAGAATCGCCATACCGCGCTCTAATGTACGACCAAAGTTTTCTTCTTCGATACGCAGTACTTTTTCCACTAAAGCGTGCTGTTTTTTAAGCTCTTCGCCAGCGCTGCCCATTACCTCGGCTAACGGTGCTACGAGCTTATGGAAGAAAGCCCCTTGTGCTCCTAATTTGTTACCATGACGAACTGCACGGCGAATGATGCGGCGCAGCACATAACCACGACCTTCATTCGACGGCATCACACCATCAACAATCAAAAAGGCACAAGAGCGAATATGGTCCGCGACAACCCGTAATGATTGATTGGTCAGGTCTTGGTAACCAATCACTTCTGCTGCGGCTTTGATTAACGCTTGGAAGACATCGATCTCATAGTTGGAATGAACTCCCTGAGTGATCGCCGAAATACGCTCGATACCCATTCCAGTGTCAACCGAAGGCTTAGGTAGCGGTTCCATTTTCCCATCAGCGTGGCGATTAAACTGCATAAAGACCACGTTCCAGATTTCAATAAAACGATCGCCGTCTTCTTCAGCTGAACCTGGAGGACCACCCCAAATATGCTCGCCATGATCGTAGAAAATTTCCGTACAAGGACCACAAGGTCCGGTGTCACCCATTTGCCAGAAGTTATCCGACTCGTAAGCTTTACCGCCAGGCTTGTCGCCAATACGAATAATACGATCTTGGGGAATGCCAATTTGCTGATGCCAAATATCAAACGCTTCATCGTCGGTTTGATAAACGGTGACCAATAGACGCTCTTTAGGAAGCTTAACCACTTCGGTTAAAAACTCCCATGCATACTGAATGGCATCTTCTTTGAAATAATCGCCAAAACTGAAGTTGCCTAGCATTTCAAAAAAAGTGTGGTGACGAGCAGTGAAGCCAACGTTTTCTAGATCGTTGTGTTTACCACCAGCACGAACGCAGCGCTGAGCTGTCGTAGCGCGAGTATAGGCGCGTTTTTCTAGGCCTAAAAAGCAGTCTTTAAATTGGTTCATCCCAGCATTAGTGAATAGCAGGGTCGGATCGTTTGCAGGCACCAATGACGAACTGTCAACGATTTGGTGTCCTTTACTTTCAAAGAATGAGAGGAACGCGCGGCGAACCTCATCGGTGCTCATAAACATGCAGCTCTTCCTGAATGACTCAAGTTAGAATTTTGCGTATTGTAAAGCATGGATAAGGCTTCGCCTAGTTTTCTTAAATAAAAGCCGCTGATGGCAATAAAAAAGAGGCGTGATAGACGATTAATTAACGTTTAGTTTGCCTCTTCTTGATCACTCAAAGCGTAGTGAATCTGTTCAAAGCTGAATCCTCGAGATTGCAAAAATCGCACCCGCTTTGCCTGTTCTTTGGCTTCAATCGCAGGTTGAGCTTTAAACTTCCTCTCTGCTAGCTGTTTGGCGAGTTCAAACCAATCGGGGGCAAGCTGCTCTAACGCGATATTAATCACGTCATCGGCAACTCGATTTTGCTGCAATAACTGACGAATTCTCCGCTCACCATGGCCTTTGTTCATGCCTTGACGAATAGCACTTAAGGCATAACGTAAATCATCAAGATAGCCATAGTCTTGGCAATACATCATCACCGGTTGTATCTCTTCACGGCTAAAACCCTTAAGGAGTAATTTTTGGATAAGCTCGTATTCGCTGTGATCTCGACGCGACAAGATTCGAAGAGCGGTTTCTTTAGGATGACTCGGTGATGAGGCACTTTTATTTCGATTGGGATAGCGCGAGGATGAAGGGCAATGCATAGATTTAGCTCCAAATAAGAAAGCCCTGCAAAGCAGGGCTTAAAGATAGGTCAGGGATTAGGTTACAGCTCTTCTTCCTGTTCAGGTATGACACCAAATTCAGGCTCATCAAGCGGAACTTGTTCAGGGCTGAGTAGCATCTCACGCAATTTGCTATCAATCGCCTTGCTGGCTTCAGGATGCTCACGCAAAAACTTACAAGCATTGGCTTTACCTTGGCCAATTTTATCGCCATTGTAGCTGTACCAAGCACCGGATTTTTCAATCAGCTTATGTTTAACCCCTAAATCGACCAACTCGCCCTCACGGTTAAACCCTTGTCCGTACATGATTTGAGTATTGGCTTCTTTAAACGGGGCGGCGATTTTATTTTTAACGACTTTAATGCGGGTTTCATTACCCACCACTTCTTCGCCTTCTTTAATCGCGCCTGTACGACGAATATCTAAGCGAACTGAAGCGTAGAACTTAAGCGCATTACCACCCGTTGTCGTTTCTGGGTTGCCAAACATCACGCCAATTTTCATCCGAATTTGGTTGATGAAAATACACATACAGTTCGACTGCTTCAAGTTACCTGTCAGCTTACGCATCGCTTGAGAAAGCATACGAGCTTGGAGGCCCATGTGGCTATCACCCATTTCACCTTCAATTTCGGCTTTCGGTGTTAGCGCAGCAACAGAGTCAACGACGATGACGTCGACCGCACCAGAACGCGCCAGTGCATCACAAATTTCCAGTGCTTGCTCACCAGTATCTGGCTGAGAAACAAGTAGATCGTTGATCTTCACACCCAGCTTCTGAGCATAAATAGGATCAAGAGCGTGTTCAGCATCAATAAACGCACAGGTTTTACCTTCACGTTGTGCAGAAGCAATTAACTCAAGAGTTAAAGTTGTTTTACCCGAAGATTCAGGACCATAAACTTCAACAATCCGCCCCATCGGTAGACCGCCAGCACCCAAGGCGATGTCGAGAGAAAGAGAACCGGTTGAAATCGTCTCGACATCCATCGTGCGGTTATCACCCAGCAGCATGATAGATCCTTTACCGAATTGCTTTTCAATTTGACCAAGCGCTGCGGCTAAGGCTTTTTGTTTATTCTCGTCCATTACTTTCTCCAGACTGTCACCTTACGGTGAAAGGTTTCGCGATTGAGTGCGACGTTATCGTCAACTTACCACTTATTATACTGTTGATTCATACAGTGTCCAGAGCTGTATGAAGATTTTTGCGCCTCAGCTCAAATCGTTGAAGATAAATGGTCACTGATGATTTGCAACGCATGGATGATCGCCTGCTCGCGAACACTCGCCCTATCTCCTTGAAAATAAACCGTTTCCACCCTCTGCCAACCTTGGTTACTCGCCCAAGCAAAACATACGGTGCCGACGGGCTTGTCATCCGTCGCCCCTGATGGCCCAGCGATACCACTGATCGCTACTCCGATGGTCGCCTGTGAATGCAATAGTGCTCCGTGGACCATTTCCACCACTACCGGTTCAGAAACCGCGCCATATTCAAGCAACGTTTGTGAACGCACACCGAGCATCTCTTGTTTAGCTTGATTACTGTAAGTGACAAAAGCGCGATCAAACCAAGCCGAGCTGCCTGCGGTATCGGTGATGGCAAAGGCAACACCTCCGCCCGTGCACGACTCAGCGCTAGTCATCATTTGCTGAGCAGCCAATAACTGCTGCCCGACTTGTTGGCTTAGTGCGACGATGTGATTCATGCTACCCCTACTTATTTTTAATCCAACCACCCAAACATCATAAAACATAATGGGCACCATTCGGTACCCATTGCTTCACACCACACCGTCATGATGACTCTTAAATTTCAAACATCAAACTGTCTGCATCAAGGAACGGCCAGCGAATCACCTGAGGAGACTGACTCTGTTCGTCAAAAAAATACCCTACCTGTGGCGTAGCAAATACTTTGTCACCGCGAGCAATAGGCTGTTCATTTAAAGCGCGATGAGTCAGTTTCGCTTCCCATGGTTCAGGGCTTTGCCAACCGATAGGCGCAAGCTCGACTCGTACCTCTGCACCAACAGGATTAATCGACAAAACTTCACAAGGTAAACACGCTTGACTGTTCTCTTTGAGAGAAACACTCAACTCATGACTACGGACGTAAAGCGTCCCAGCTTGTTGAATCGCTCTCTGCTGAGGCGGCAAAATAAAAGCCTGCTCATTTTGCCAATGGGGATCCTGCCACTGAGCAGGAAAAACATTTACATTACCAAAAAAGTCGAACACAAAACGACTGTTTGGCTCAGCGTATAACTGAACAGGGGTATCGACTTGCTCAATTCGACCATTACTCATCACCACCACACGATCCGAAAGCTCCAAGGCTTCATCTTGATCGTGGGTGACGAAAACGCTGGTAAAGCCGAGCTCATCATGCAAACTGCGTAGCCAGCGACGTAGCTCTTTACGAACTTTGGCATCGAGCGCACCAAACGGCTCATCCAATAACAACACTTCTGGTTGAGTGGCCAATGCTCGAGCTAACGCGATACGCTGTTTTTGTCCACCTGACAACTGCTCTGGATAGCGATCGGCCAAATGACCAAGTTGAACAATCTCAAGCAGTTGTTTGACTCGTCGAGCGATTTCAGTCGACGTTGGACGCTGACGACGATCCATCACTTGTAAACCAAAGGCCACATTATCCGCAACCGTCATATGCCGGAACAGGGCGTAATTTTGAAATACAAACCCAACTCGGCGTTCACGAACATGAACATAGGTGACATCACGATTACGAAAATGAATGTGTCCAGTATCCGCCCCTTCCAAGCCAGCGATAATACGCAATAAAGTGGTTTTTCCTGAGCCAGATGGGCCTAGTAAGCCTATCATTTCGCCATCATCAATGTGTAAAGAGAGCGGTGATAAAGCCTGAAATGCTCCAAAGTTTTTGGAAATATTATCTAAACGAATACTCATACCGTCTCTTGCTCACTCTTGGTTTTGCTTTGATTATGTTCTTGTCGCCACTCAACAATCGCTTTTAACACTAATGTTAACAAGGCGATAAACGCCAGTAATGACGCACTCGCGAACGCCGCTTGTGATTGGTAATCTTCATACAAGACTTGGACATGCAAAGGAAGGGTATTGGTCTCACCACGGATATTGCCAGATACCACCGCCACTGCACCAAATTCGCCAATCGCTCTGGCGTTGGTTAATATCACCCCGTAAATAAGGGCCCATTTTATGTTCGGCAACGTCACTCGACGAAACAGTTGCCACCACGATGCGCCCAAAATCACCGCCGCTTCTTCATCCGAACGGCCTTGCTGTTGCATCAGAGGGATCAGCTCTCGGGCAACAAATGGGCAGGTAACAAACACCGTGACCAATACGATACCCGGCCAGGCAAACATCACTTGTAAATCACGCTCAAACAGCCATTCACCTAACCAGCCGTTACTGCCATAGAGCAGTAAATACAACAAACCTGCAACGACGGGAGAAACGGCAAATGGAATATCAATGATCGTGGTCAGTACTTTACGTCCTGGAAATTCAAAACGCGTGACCGCCCAAGCGAGCAGCACCCCAAACACCAAATTAATCGGCACCGTCAACAGGGCAACCAATAACGTCAAACTGATCGCATGGCGCGTATCGGGTTCGAGTAAATGACCAATGTAAGCCGATAAACCACTTGCGAACGCTTGCTGAAAAATACTGACTAATGGGATCACTAAAAGTAAAGTGACCCAAAATAGCGCCAATCCAATCAGGCTCCATTTCACCCAAGGCGTTTCACCGACTCGTTTCGGCTGTAATCCTTTCATCGCCTTTTCCTTAACGCCCATGAATACGACGTAAATAAGCACCTTGCCATACATTGATCGTCAACAGTAATAACAAAGAAGCAAGTAGCACCACCGAAGCAATCGCGCTCGCCGCAGGAAAATCAAATTCTTGCAAACGCACAAAAATCATTAATGACGTAATTTCACTCACATAAGGCATGTTGCCAGCAATGAAGATCACCGCGCCAAACTCCCCTAAACTGCGCGTAAATGAAAGCGCGACACCAACCAGCAGAGCGGGCTTTAACGACGGCATGATCACTCGCCAAAACACCGCTCGATCCGTCGCACCAAGGGTCATACCGGCTTCTTCCTCCTCTTTAGAAATCTCTTCTAACACAGGCTGAACCGTACGAACCACAAAAGGCAAACTGGTAAACACCATTGCTAATACAATCCCTAAAGGGGTGTAAGCGACCTTGATCCCGAGTTCACTAAGCACACTTCCTACCCATCCATTGGTTGAGTACAGCGTCGCTAAGGTTATTCCTGCCACTGCTGTGGGGAGCGCAAAGGGTAAGTCGACTAACGCATCCAGGATCCGTTTGCCATAAAAGTCATAACGAACCAAAACCCACGCCAGCAACAGTCCTAGCAAGCCATTAAATAACGAGGCAATCAACGCGGCTCCAATGGTAACTTTGTAACTGGCCACCACTCTTGGGTCGGCGATCACCTGCCAATATTCTGCCCAAGACATATTGCTGGTTTGGATAATTAAGCCACTCGCCGGCAGTAATAAAATTAAACTGATAAAAAATAGCGAGGTCCCGAGACTGACCCCAAAACCGGGCAATACTCGTTTATGACGTGGTCGCGTGAGAGAACGGCTCATAAACCCTCTGCAAAAACTTAAGCGTAAGTAAAATAGCCACTGAGTTAGATTAGTAAAACTAAGTGGCGAATCATCGGTTAACGACGTTGTAGCTGATCCAGTTTAGCGCCATTGGCAAAATGGTCTTGCATGGCTTTTTCCCAACCACCCGCAATAGTCTCTACCGTTAATAATTCGACATCAGGAAAACGATCGGCAAACTCGGCTTTCACTTTTTCATCATGGATTCGATAGCTGAAACCAGCCAATAAACGCTGTGCCTCTTCGCTGTATAAGTAAGAGAGGTATTCGTGAGCAACCTCATAAGTGCCTTTACGTTTAGCGGTACGCTCGACAACCGCTACCGGAAATTCAGCCAAAATAGAAGTTTTAGGCACCACGACTTGATAATCATCCATACCGTACTGCTGACGAATATTATTAACTTCAGATTCAAAAGTAATCAATACGTCCCCAAGGCCACGCTCAACAAAAGAAGTGGTTGCCCCTCGACCTCCGGTATCAAATACCGCGACATTAGCAAGAAACTGTCTTAAAAATCGGTCTTGTTCGGCTTGATTATCGACACCAAATTCTTGCTGGGCAAAACCTAACGCGGCCAAATAGGTGTAACGCGCATTACCGGAAGTTTTTGGATTCGGGAATACGGATGACACATCGTCGCGAGCCAAATCATCCCAGTTCTGAATATTTTTCGGGTTACCTTTGCGAACTAAAAATGCGGTTGTTGAATAATAAGGTGAGCTCGCATTAGGAAATTTATCTTGCCAATTGGCGTCGATTAATTTTCCCCGATCATGCAGAACTTGGACGTCGGTAACTTGGTTGAAAGTCACCACATCCGCTGCAAGCCCTTGTAAAATAGAACGAGCTTGAGCGGAAGAACCGCCATGAGATTGACGTATTTCTACCGTTTGCCCAGTTTTTTCTTGCCAATGCTTAACAAATAGCGGGTTATAAGCATTGAAAAGCTCACGAGCGATATCATACGATGAGTTAAGAATGGTTTGATCGGCGGCTGAAACATTCAATGATCCAACCATGAGTAATGTGGCTAACGCCGACTTAATAAACTTCATATTTGATACTCCACAATTCCCGTTGCCAGCATGGCTTCCTATTGCTTAGAGTATTAGGTAAATGAATTATAACAAAGC
>NZ_WXWK01000045.1:0-11719 GCF_009904835.1 Vibrio sp. V33_P6A3T137
TATCAAGAGTTATCCGAACAAACGCGAACATCGTTAAATGGTATTTTTAAAGATACTAGCGTCGAAGGCTTAGTAGCTTGTGGTATTCAAGAAAAAAATATATCTAATTTGTGGGATTATGCTAAAAGTGAGGCTGTTAATGGGACTAATCCTGATTTAGAAAAGATTAATCGCTTATTTGAGTTGCTATTTAAACGCTTTATTTTGGCTTATCCGATGTTTGCTTTACAAGCAGTTAAAGTTGGCGACATTTTTGATACTCAATTACATATTAAACATAATAGTAGTGTTAATACCAGCGGCTCAATTTCAACAATACGATTGATTGGATATGTTAACACCAAAACTCAAAAAGTGATTAAACCATCGTTAGTTGTCATTTAATCCAACTCAATCTTTATTCTTATGATTATTTAAAAATGCTCTGGTAGACAGAGCATTTTACTTTTAGTCGTTTATCGATATGCTTACTGTGAACTTTGTACCAACGGATAAACTGGCTCGCCCCACATGGCTTGTTTATTGTTCATCATAATGGTGATTAAGGTGGGGACAAGGTGTTGCAGTAGACTGGTGCAATCGCGTAGTTGTTGGCGGTTAGCGGAACTGCCAAAGGTTGCGCCACCGTGAATCATTTGGTTTCTTAAGGTGTAAAGGCGAGCGAATACAATCGATAATACTGAAGCCGTATCATTTTGGCTCAGCGCTTGGTTAGCGGCGATTTTAGCTTTGCTGCGCGCTTGTTTCCAACTCTCTTGGTCAATCCGGCCGGCTTGATAATCCCAATAAGCTTGTAAAATAAATTCATTGTCTAAAATGCAGCGAATAGGCCCAGAGTATTGCTCCCAGACAATCGCGCTTAATTGTTGCTGTTTATCTAACTCAACTAATTTACTTAAAAACTCTTGAAATAAGCCGCGCTCACCAAAGCTATTTTTTTGTTCAAAATCTTGAGCGTAGGCAGAATTAAACGCTATCCATAAAAACAGAAAGGCGGAATCGTCATCGTTGCACTGTTCGGCTTTATTCAGCCAGCTGAGCGCGCGATGGACACGAATGGATAGGGCGCTAGGGTATTGATCTCGCTCTGCACGGTGACGCTGCTTTAAAGTATTAAATGTTAGCATTGGTTACCTTCCTTACCGAGTGTTAAAGTCCTTGATTATTGAATGCTAACCATAAAAATCACCTCACAGAGATACCTACTTTTAAGCATTCAGTTGATTATGTTGAGTATGCCGTTATTAACTAACAAGCTGCAAACAGATTGGCAAGGAAGTGTGAATCATTGACGGATTTGCTTAGTGCATATCATTTCTGTTGGATTTTTGCTAAGGTGCGCGGTTTGATTTTTCGTCGGGGAAAGTAATGAAGTTACTGTATTGGCTTAATGAAGCTTTATCGCTTTCTCATCCGGCGTTGCAGGCTAGGTTACCTTTTACAGGCTCGAACCTAATTGATGATGTATTTGTCCGTTACCAGCTTGTGGATATCGACCAGCCATTACTATTTCTATTTTCACCTTCGGGCAGTGATGTTCGTCAGCGAGAGTTGCATGCTGATTATGTTCCTTGGGGTTATGATTTCGCTCAGCAGCAACAGGTTAATGTGATTGCTTTTCAGCACCTAGGAATGACCAACTGGTTTCGAAGCCCGAGTTTGATTGAGTTCCTTGAGCAACTTGCGCCATTACTGGCTCGGTTTCCCCTGCGCTTAGGTTATGGCTTAAGTCGGGGTGGGTTTGCGATTGGGGCGTTTGCCAATTTACTGCAGCTTAATCATGTGCTGCTGTTTTACCCTGTGAGTACCAAAAATAAACAGCGAGTGCCATGGGATACTCGTGCCAGTACCGAAGCTGCCCAAAAATTTGATTGGCAGGGGAAATACCATGATAAAGATCTTGGCGCAGCCCAAGGTTATATTATTTACGACCCTAACGATCCCATTGATGCCCTGCATGCTCAACGTTACCCAGAGTTAATTCAAGTGCCGATATCCGGCATGGGGCATGGTATTCGTGCAAATGATACTGACAAGTTAAGTTTTTATAACCATATCGCTGAGCAGTTTATCCATCAACAAAAGATAGCTGTTGATGATTGTTATCAACAAGCTCGGCAGTGGTTTTTCGAGAGGAAAGAGCCCGAATAAGCGGGGAAATACACGGTATTTTTAAACACAATTGCGTAATGCAATTTAGATGGAGGATAAATGAAGTTACTGTATTGGCTGGATGAATGGGCGTCTCTTTCCAAAGACGAACAACAGGCCAAGTTACCGATGTCTGGTGAGGATTTACTTGATGACATTTTTGTGAAATATCAATTTGTTGATTTAAATAAACCCTTGTTATTTACCTTCTCACCAGCAGGAACGAATTTACAGGAACAGGACTTAGATTCGAATTTTTCGCCTTGGGGCTATCGTCTTGCCCAAAAGCAAGAGGTCAACATTATTGCTTTTCAGCATTTAGGGAAAAGTAATTGGTTTCGTAGTCGCAACTTAATTTTCTTTTTAGAGCAATTATCAACCTTATTGAGCCCGTTTAAGTCGCGGTTAGGTTATGGGCTGAGTCGTGGTGGCTTTGCGGTGGGCGCGTTCGCTAATTTACTAAAGCTAAATCAAGTTTTGCTTTTTTATCCGGTGAGCACCAAAAACCAACAAATTGTCCCTTGGGACGACCGATCCAGCACTCAGCTGGCGCAGCAATATGATTGGCAGGGTGATTATCACGATCTCGATTTAGGGGATGCGAAGGGGTACATCATTTACGACCCGACGAATCACATCGACCGACTGCATGCCAAACGCTACCCGCAATTAACTCACTTAAGGGTATTTGGTATGGGCCATGGCACTCATGCTAATTATCTCAATCAATTTGGCTTTTACAAACAGGTGGCGGTAGATTTTATTCGTTACCAACATATTGATATCGCGCAGTTTCGTAATCAAACCAGAGCGTTGCGTTTTAAAGAAGACTATTATCAGTGTCTGAATAAAGCCAATGCCAATTCTAGGCATCGTTTAGGGTTACTCAGTACCGCGCATCATGTATTGATGGCTGAGAAAAATGCGCATATTAAACAGCATCAAACCAATATTGATATCCAGCCTTTGGTGGATATTGCTATTAAGCATCAGCATGAAAACCCGCAGGATGCGGTGCAGTTATTAGAATTTGCTCAACAGATTGTCCCCGGCGATCCGATGGTTGAATATAAATTGCAGCAACTGCTTTGTTAAAGACCTAGTTAGTTGATAGCAATTAGTTGACAGAAAAAAGCGCCAACGGCGCTTTTTATGATCTGGATGTCACGAAAGTTAACGGCAAGCTTAAACCGCCATCAAGCCATTCGTTTTTGAGCGTCAATATTTGCCGCGATTTGGTCACCCATGGTGATTAACTTATCTAAAATCCGCTCACCATCGGCGCGAAGTCCGTTGTGTTCATACTCATTGGTGATCCACGCTGTTGAGTTGGCAATTTGCTTAAGGGTCGCGCGGCTAATATCCATATCAACAAACATATCATCAGCGTAAACCGCGCAATTGACCGGCACCTTATTTTGCGCCAGCACCTGCGGATGATACAGTGCAGGCCAATCACTTTTGGCGGCTAGCTGCTGTGCTGCTGCTTGCAGTGGTGTTAAGCAGGTGTATTGTTCAAACATCCAAGGGAAAACCATCTCTCCGGTAAATAAGAAGGTCTGATCAGGCTGATATTCAAAGACTTGATACTCTTGGCGAATACGTTGTGCGGACCAATTCGAAGCGCTGTGCTGACAGTAAATCGATTCATGCAAAATGGCGTAAATAGGGTTAGTTTGAAATGCTTGTTGCATGAGCATCTGATGAAGAAACTCATAGCTCAAGGTCTCTTGCCCATCGACCGTGATCAAGGCGTTTTCCAGTAGATAATAAGTAGGCAGAAAACTGTCACTCATACCAAAGTTGATGCCGATCTGCTGAAACTGCTCAACGGTAAACACTTGACCATTAGGCAAGCTGACACGGTTTTTTATTAGATGGTTGGCAATGCGCTGACATAAGGTTTGCGCTTGAGGGAACTGGGCAAAAAAGGCGTGGTTTTTTTCCAATGTACGAGCAAACGTCGCGCGGTAGACTTCATCAGCATGGGCGGTTAACGATGGCACGCCACCGGTAATATAAGCGCGAGATAAGCTATCAGGAAACAAAGATAAGTAAGTCAGTGAGCAAAAGCCACCGAAGCTTTGGCCTAAAATCGCCCATTGCTTTACCCCGAGTGCTTCACGAATGGCTTCCGCGTCGCGTACGATATTATCAGCGCGGAAATGGCTTAAATATTCTGCTTGCTGATTGGCGTTCATGCTCGATAAGGTTTGGTGGGAGATCACCGTGCTATTTCCGGTGCCACGTTGATCAAGCAGCAAGACTTGATAATCTTGTAGCGCGCGTTTTAACCAGCCGGATAAGCCATTAGGACGCGGCGCCGCAAAGCCCGGACCACCTTGAAAATAGACTAACCAGGGTTTTTGTTGCTCGCCATCAGAGACTAAGCGAATCGCCCGTGCAAAAACCGTAATAGTGCTTGAGTTCGGGTCGTTGTAGTTTAAGGGCAGGGTAAAAGAGTGCGGAGTGTAGTGTACTCCATTGTCAATAAAAGCAGTCAGGTGTTGCTGCATCACTATTCCTTGTTGATTATGGTTATTTTAAATGACAGTGTCACTTTTAACGAATGATTCAATCCATCAGCAAGGGTATAGCAGTTTACTGCTCGGTTCAAAGCGTCTGCAGCAGTCAGCCTGATCTTAATCACGCAGAAAATAAAAAAGCCAGTCGCAAAGGGCGGCTGGCTAAAAATGTGAACAAAATCTATTCACTAACAACGTCAGTTGGCTAGGTGATCCTCGGCTTAAAAGGATCAATCTATATAAAGCATTTAGCGTGCCAACTTTTTAATGCTGCGAATGTCCATAAAATCAGTGCTTGTTTGAGTTTAATATCATTTGGTTTCATACTTTGCCTTGCAAAGTGCAATTTATTTTGCGTTTTGCGAATTTTAGTGGTGTGGGGGATAACTTAAGTCAGAGTCTGGTCATCACTTCACAGAGTGTGGGCGGCGTCCTTGCATGGTTCTTATGATCCGTTTATATCGGGGATTATCCCTGATAGAAAGAGAGTCCTTACCTTATGAATGAATTTGAAAAAATGACCTTAGGTTTAGCGCATGATTCTGATAGCCCTGAATTTGGTATGCTAAGAAACCAAGCATTTGATCTACTTAAAGAGATAAATTCTCGCCAGTTTGCCGCGGCTCAGCCTTATCTCGTGAGACTATTCAAACAGGTTGGTGAGAATACGGTGGTTTGCCCGCCGTTCTTTTGTGAGTACGGGAAAACGATTTCGATTGGCAGCGATACTTACATCAATATGGGAGTGACGATGTTGGATAATGCGCCGATCATCATTGGTAACAACGTGTTAATTGGCCCCAATAGCCAACTCTATACACCCACTCATTCGCTCGATTATCAGCAGCGACGTGGTTGGACTTTTCAATGTGCGCCAATTGTGATTGAAGACGATGTTTGGATTGGGGGAAATGCTGTTATTTGCCAAGGCGTGACGATTGGCGCTCGTTCGGTGGTGGCTGCCGGAGCCGTTGTGACCAAAGATGTTGCTCCTGATACCTTGGTTGGTGGTGTGCCAGCTAAATGGATCAAGGCATTAAATCAAGTTGAAGAATAAAAACAGGGAGACGAAAAGTCTCCCGTTTGGATCTGTCTTTTTCCTATCGGAAACGACAGCGGTGTTAGCTACGTTGATTAATTAACCCAAATAACGCGACACTAAATGTGCCTTGAAGTGTACTGGGTTAAGCACTTCACCCGTAGCTTGTTTCACCAATTCGTCAGTCGTCAGCAGGCTGCCTTGACTCCAGATATTATCACTCAACCAAGTAAAGATCGGGCTGAGATCTTTACGAGCAATCGCTGCTTCTACATCAACACTGTGCTTCATGGTGGCCATAAATTGCGCGGCATACATAGCGCCAAGGGTATAGGAAGGGAAATAGCCAAAGCTGCCGTCTGTCCAGTGAATATCTTGCATACAGCCATTTTGATAGTTGCCAGCGGTGGAAAGGCCAAGATAAGCGCCCATTTTTTCATTCCATAACTCTGGTACATCAGTGTGTTTGATGTGGCCGTTCATGAGATCACGTTCAATCTCATAACGTAAGATAACGTGAGCTGGGTAAGTAAGTTCATCGGCATCAACGCGAATAAAGCCTTTTTCCACACGGGTGTAGAGTTTTTGGAAGTTATCAGCGGCGAACACGGCACTTTCATTCGCTGAGAAATGTTGCTGAGCTAGGGTGGCTAAATGTTCGATAAATGGCGCGCTGCGGCCCAATTGCATTTCAAAAAATAGCGATTGAGATTCATGAATCCCCATTGAGCGAGCATGACCAACTGGATTACCAGCAAAGGCTTTTGGCAAGCCTTGTTCATAACGCGCATGACCGGTTTCATGGACAATACCCATTAACGATTGAGTAAACTCGGCTTCGTTATAACGAGTGGTGATCCGTACATCAC
Organism: Vibrio sp. V33_P6A3T137; assembly: GCF_009904835.1. Classification (NCBI taxonomy): domain Bacteria; kingdom Pseudomonadati; phylum Pseudomonadota; class Gammaproteobacteria; order Vibrionales; family Vibrionaceae; genus Vibrio; species Vibrio sp. V33_P6A3T137. Next base: position 6,585 of record NZ_WXWK01000045.1, read on the forward strand.
TGGGTACGCCACCGCAGAATGGGTGCGTACTTTGATCCAGTCGACCGTGATTAAAGTCGAACTGCAGTAGCTTCATTACCTCTAAACCAAGGGCTTTTTGCTCGTCTGCCGGATAATGAGCCGTCGGCAAAATGATCGGTTCGTGGCTTTGCTTTTCTAGAACCTGATCAATTAAAGAAGGTAACCAAGTTTTTACTTCATTAAATACCTTATCCAGCACTTGGCTGTTTGTCCCTGGTTCATAGAGATCAAGCATGGCATCGTAGTGACTAAGACCGGTGATATCAGAGCGAATTTGCGCTTCTTCTTGAGACAGTTTGACCACTTCGGCCCAATTTTTTTCAAAACCAGTCCAGTCGTTATTTTTACGTTGACTGCGCCAAGCATGCTCACACTGAGAGCCTGCTAGGGATTGCGCTTTAACCAAAGATTCTGGCAGCGCATTGGCCAGTTGCCATTGACGATGCATTTCTCGCCAAGTCGCTTTTTGTTGTGCGGTTTCGAGCTGCTCTTGGCTGCGAGCGAACCACTCGGCCAGTTGTGGCTCAGTCAGCAACTGATGAATATGAACGGATAATTGTGCCATCGCTTCGGAGCGAGCTTGAGCTCCGCCCGCGGGCATAACCGCAGCTTGATCCCAACCACAAATCGAGCTGAGATGTTGAAAGTGGGCAATTTTTTTAAAATGTTCAATCAGAGCGGTAAAAGCCATGTTGATTTCCTTATTCGATGATGCGTTGGCTCACGATGGTGAATACGTAGAGCCTTGATTGGCAGTACTAGAAAACAGAGTCGATAGAATAGGGGATTCTGACTGTGCTGGCTAATCGTTGTTGTTTAAGCTCAATTAATGAGCCTGATACGCGCTAAATTTCTATCCCTAGTTGATGATCCGTCACTGTCTTCTATATGGAGTCTTGATTTGCACCCGTTATACTCTTCCTACTTGAAGCTGCTGCGGTGTTGGCTACGTTCGTTCACCCCAATCACATCGTTTGCCTATGCTCATGGGGATTCACTCACTTGCCGCCTACCTACAATTTCAAGTCGTTTGCGTATACCTATTATTTTCTTTATCCACTTTTGCATAGGCTGCATGGAAGATCTTAAGGTTAATGCGAAAAAATTAACTGAGAAGTGGCTCACTAATAGTACAAATAGGTTGCGAAGATGTTCAAATTTGTTGTGTTTTTATTTTTGGGGTGAATGTAAAGGTATTACTATCTTTTCGTGCATAACAATAATGAACGCTACAGTGGAGGTAGACATGAATGCAATATTCCTGATGCTAATGGGCTTAGGTGCCATGGCGCTGGGTTACGTTTTTTATTCGAAATTTATTTGTGAAAAAATCTTTAAAGTCGACCCGCATTTTCGAACCCCCGCTCATGAAATGAATGATGGTATCGATTATGTACCAACCAATAAGTATGTCTTGTGGGGGCATCACTTTACGTCGGTTGCTGGGGCAGCACCGATTATTGGTCCTGCGATTGCTGTGATTTGGGGCTGGGTTCCAGCCTTTATCTGGGTTGTTTTTGGCACGATTTTCTTTGCTGGGGTACACGATGCTGGAGCGATTTGGGCCAGTAACCGTAACAAAGCTAAATCGGTTGGTGCGTTAACTGGTGATATCATTGGCCCTCGTGCACGCAGTCTATTTATGATCGTTATTTTTCTTGTACTACTGATGGTGAATGCGGTATTCGCTGTGGTCATTGCCCGTCAGTTAATCAGCTTTCCCAGTGCTACTATCCCTGTGTGGGGAGCGATTTTGGTGGCTTTGGTGATTGGTCAGTTGATTTATCGTCGTTATATCGGGCTTGCGATGGTCTCGCTATTAGGGGTTATTGCTCTGTACGCGATGATTTATGTTGGCCCTATGATGCCGCTTTCTTTGCCTGATACTTTGATGGGATTGAATCCTACACAGAGCTGGATCATCATTCTGTTTGCCTATGCAGCTATCGCTTCTTTATTACCGGTTTGGATGCTACTGCAGCCAAGGGATTATATTAACGGCATTCAATTATTCATTGGTTTGTTTTTAGTTTACGGTGCGGTTTTATTCGCCGGTCCTGATGTGGTGGCTCCAGCGTTTAACACTAATTTACCAGAGGGAACGCCATCACTGATCCCATTGCTGTTTGTGACGATTGCTTGTGGTGCGATTTCTGGTTTCCACGGTTTAGTGGCGAGTGGTACTACGTCTAAACAATTAGATAAAGAACCGGATGTCCGCTTTGTTGGTTACTTTGGTGCAATTGGTGAAGGCTCTTTAGCGTTAGCGGCGATTATTGCGGCAACGGCAGGTTTTGCGACCTTAGCTGATTGGCAGGCGGTTTATCATGGCTTTGGTCAAGGCGGCGTTGGTGCGTTTATTAATGGTGGAGCCAACATACTTCAGCAAGGTTTGGGGTTAGATACTACGCTGTCACAAACGTTATTAACCGTAATGGTTGTTCTTTTTGCAGGGACAACGATGGATACGGGGCTTCGTTTGCAGCGCTATATTTTTCAAGAGTGGGGGAATATTTATAACATTAGTTGGATGCAAAAAGCACTGCCCGCGACGCTCTTAGCGGTTGGATCTTGTGTTTTGTTAGCGTTTGGTGCTGGTGGCGATGGTTCGGGTGGGCTACTGATTTGGCCTTTATTTGGTACCACTAACCAGTTATTAGCAGGATTAACCTTGCTTGTTATTACGGTGATGTTAGTACGTTTAGGGCGGCCAATGTATTACACCTTAGTACCGCTAGTGTTTTTATTAATTATGACTACCTTAGGTTTATTGATTCAGTTGAAAAGCTTTTACGATAAGCAAGATTGGTTCTTATTTACGCTCGATATTATCGTACTGATTGCTGCTATTTTGATCACCTTAGAGTGCGCTTCCGCCTTGAATAAATTGATTAAAAGTAAGAAGGAGGCGGTGTTGAATGAAACTGAGTAAGATCCGAGCTTGTTTTAAGCTCGCTAATCATTACGCAGAAGAAATTTATAACGCGCCATATCGTTCGGCCATTGCTCGCGCTAAGCGCGAGCAAGACGATTTGTTTATGTTGCTGATCTTCTCCGAGATGATGGGGGTACCTAATCCGGCGAGTTATTACACACTGGAGTTACAACCTCTATTAATGGAGCGTTTTCATGATTGGCATCTGCGCATGGGGATGGCTCATTCACCGCTCGATCAATTTAGATGTTGTTAAACACAAAAGCGGCCAGACATTCACAGAGAGGAGAGAGCGGTGGCGTTATTACTGAATAATCAACGAGTGATTTTAGTTGGCGGAAAAGGTGGGGTAGGTAAAACCACCACTTCAGCAACGTTAGCCTTGTTAGCAGCAGAAAGAGGTCGGAGAGTATTAGTGGTTTCCACCGATCCTGCGCACAGCTTAGCCGATGCCTTTGACCGACCGATCGGCGATAAAATCACCCGAGTTGCCCCGAATCTTGACGGTTTAGAAATTGACCCATATGAAGAAGTGGTTCGTCATCTTGAGCAAGTCAGCCGCCAGTTAAAACGGTTTACTCGTCCTGAGCTTTATGGTGCCGTTGAGCGGCAAATTCGTTTAACGGGGCAATCTCCCGGCGCACAAGAAGCGGCGTTATTGGAGTGTATTGCACGTACATTAGAGCATGGTCTACAGCACTATGATTTAGTGATTTTTGATACCGCGCCCACCGGCCACACTTTACGTTTACTCGCTCTTCCAGAAGCGATGGCGGCTTGGACACAAGGATTGCTGAAAAGTAACCAACAATCGGACAAGTTTGCCAAGGTGCTTGATCACTTAACGCCAAATAGTGGTAAAGATATTGATAACCCACTGAGCAGTCCAGAAGAGCATGCTACCAGTGGCCTTGATGAACGACACAAAGCAATTGCGGAAATTTTACTTAATCGACAACGGTTATTACAGCGAACGCGAGAAACGTTTTTGGATGGTTCACAAACGGCGATTTTATTTGTATTAACCCCAGAAAAACTGCCTATTTTGGAAACCACGCGTGCGGTACGCTCACTGACCGATGAAAAGTTACCTGTCGCCGGGATTGTGATTAACCGCATTTTACCGATTCATGCGGATGGCGAATTTTTAGCCTTGCGGCGTCAACAGGAAAAACAACATTTACAGGAAATTGATCAGCAGTTTTCCCATCTCAAGCGTTATCCAATCCCTTTACAAGCGACTGATATTCAGGGGACCGACCAATTAATGGCGCTAGGAATGCAGTTTACCCAAGCTGGTTTCTAAGCCAAAGAAAATCGCTCAAAAGGTAAAAAAATATTACAGACAAGTGATTGACTCTCAGGTATAACGATTTTGTGATCTGAATCGTTATATCATTCAGAGCCGCAACAACCGCTAGGGAAGGCAGTGCAAAGAGGGCTTAGTCTGTTCTTTGTAAACTGTCTCTACGCAATTTAGTGTCAGTGACTTGTGTGAGAGATTATGTATATTCAGAATTTTGAAGCGTTTTTAATTGCGATAACTATTTTAACCTTAACGCCGGGTTTAGATACCGCGTTAGTGATCCGTAATACGTCCCGAGCGGGCATGGCTGATGGCTGTATCACCAGTTTGGGTATTTGTATTGGTCTATTTGTCCATGCCACGTTTTCAGCGATCGGTATTTCGGCGATTTTAACTCAATCGGCTGAGTTGTTTCAGGTGATGAAGATGATCGGTGCGGCTTATTTGATTTGGCTGGGCTTGTCTAGTTTACGTACTTTAATGAAGTCACCGAGCGGGATCGATATTGTTACCCTGCAACATACACAACTAAATCCTCGCCGTTCGCTACGAGAAGGTTTCTTATCTAACGTACTTAACCCGAAAACCGCGGTATTTTACTTGGCTTTTTTGCCGCAGTTTATCAATCCTGAATATTCTCCTTTGCTACAGTCGTTATTAATGGCTGCGATTCATTTTGTGATTGCAATGCTTTGGCAGTGTGGGTTGGCTGGAACGTTGAGTTCGGCAAAAAATTTGCTGAAAAATAGCGCATTTATGCGTTGGATGGAAGGGACGACCGGGGTGGTGTTGGTCGGATTAGGTTTTAAATTAATGACTGATGACATTGAATAGCTATCAATTTTCGAATAGAAAAGGGCTTGAGAAATATCT
>NZ_WXWK01000170.1:0-11662 GCF_009904835.1 Vibrio sp. V33_P6A3T137
TCCATAATCTGTGACTTTGGTTCAATTAATCGTGTATTTTATCACTATTTTTATTACCTGTGTTGCTAGTTATAAAAATAGTCAATAAATCATCAAAAAGAGAGCTGGTGACTAAAAAATTTTTCCTCACAAGATGAGATCAGGACGAGGTTTTGCTGATTTTCCGCGCTAGTGATTGAAACTAATAGATATTCGTTGATCTACCCCTAAGTATTTCTTTCAGGTATAGGCATAATTCATGGTGGCTTCGAACTGTAACTATTTGTAATAGTTATTAACTTACAAGAGTTATTAACTAACAAAAGTTATCAACGGGTCGTGGATAAGCGATCTGGCCATTATTCGTGGTTTTTATGCACATTGTCTCAGGAAGAGTAACTATGATACGCCCCTATATTAAGTACATTGTCCCGTTAGCGATTCCCTTATTGATCCTCCTTTTACCCCTCTCTGCTTTTCCTTTTGAGGGGCTGACCATTATTCAACAGCGAGTGATTGCGATTTTCCTGTTAGCGGCCTTATTGTGGGTATTTGAACCGATCCCGATTTATGCCACTTCAGTGGTGATCATTGTTTTAGAACTTCTGATGTTATCGGATAAAGGCTTGTGGCTATTTAAAAGTAACCAGCATCTTCCGGAATTTGGTGGGTTATTAAAACACAGTGACATCATGGCGACTTTTGCTAGTCCGATCATTATGTTATTTCTCGGTGGGTTTTTTTTAGCCATGGCGGCGACTAAATACCGTTTAGACGTCAACTTGGCAAGGGTATTACTCAAGCCTTTCGGTCAAAATCCTAAATTTGTGATGTTAGGTTTGATGCTGATCACCGGTATTTTCTCAATGTTTATGTCCAATACCGCAACCACCGCCATGATGCTCTCGATTTTAACGCCGGTTATCGCCGTTTTTGGCCCGAAGGATCCGGGCAGAATTGCTTTCGCCTTATCGATTCCGGTTGCCGCTAATATAGGTGGTATTGGTACACCCATTGGAACGCCGCCGAACGCAATCGCCTTAAAATATTTGGTGGGCGATAACTTAATCACGTTTGGTGAATGGATGGCTTTTGGTGTGCCTTTTGTGATCGTATTGATGGCGCTGGCTTGGGTGCTGATTGGATTTATGTATCGAGCAGAACAAAAAACCATTGAATTAAGTATTAAAGGTAAATTTCTTAAAACGCCGAAAGCGATGGTGGTTTATCTCACCTTCACACTGACCATTTTATTATGGTTAATGGGATCGACGCATGGCATGGATTCTTATACCGTGGCGTTAATTCCAGTTGCGGTGTTCTCGGTGACAGGGATCATCAATAAAGAAGATTTGAAAAAAATCTCCTGGGATGTGTTGTGGTTAGTCTCTGGTGGTATAGCACTGGGTTTAGCGCTTGATAAAACAGGATTAGCGGAATTAGTGGTTAATAGCATTCCTTTTGATCATTACTCGCCTTATGTCGTGTTATTTGGTGCGGCGTTCTTATGTTTATTGATGGCGAATTTTATGTCGCACACCGCGACAGCAAACTTATTGATGCCAATTATGGCGGCATTGGGTACCTCTATGGTATCGCTTACCCCATTGGGCGGTGAGTTAACTTTAATTCTCGTCGTTACTTTTGCAGCTTCGCTAGGGATGTCACTGCCGATCAGTACTCCGCCTAATGCTCTCGCTCATGCGACCGGTCATGTACAAAGTCATCAAATGGCACGAGTTGGCGTTATCCTTGGTATTGTTGGTGTGTTGATGAGTTTTGTGATGATTTGGTTTTTACACTTTATTGGACACATTGGTTAATTAATGATGCTGGAAAACATGGATCCGCAGATGCAGGTATTAGTTGAGCGTTATTTTACTCATGCTCAGCGCTGCATCTGTTTACCCAGTGGCTCGATAATTCTTAAGCAAAATGGCTATAACGATCGCCTCTATTACGTAAAATCGGGTGAGCTACTCGGTCAATTTAGAGAAAAAGAGGGGAAGGCGATTCCGATTTTTTCGGCCTCAGCGGGCGCCTTTATTGGTGTACACAGTTTTTTCTCTGGTCATTGGATAGCCTCTTCCACAGTGATTGCGCAAACTGATGTTGAGCTCGGTTGGATTGACCGACATACGCCAGTGATTGAGCCACAACAGTTCGGTCCGCTGAGTACCCAGTTTATGCCCGTGATTGTGGCTGAGCTTTCGCGTCGTCAACGACGCGCAATGCAAGAAGCGGTTGCCAAAGAAAAGGCGCTTGAGCGGTTACATATGGCGGAACAAATGACGACCTTAGGTCAGTTAGCCGCTGGTATTTCTCATGAATTGAACAACGCAATTGGCGTGGTAAGCAGTAAAACAGAACGGTTAGAAAGCTTATTTATCGAGTTGTTGCATGAAGTGCATCCCGAAGCCAGTCAGTTTTTTGATTTTGGTTTGCTGTATGGGCAAAAAGTGTCGTCGAGTGAAGCGCGCGAACGTGGCGCACACTTTGCGCAGCGCTATCAATTGCCGAAAAATCTCGCTCGTGAATTAGCTCGGGCAGTACCGGAGGAGACACTGTCCGCTCATTGGCTGGCCAATCCACATTTAGCGATTCGCTATTGGCAAATGGGGCGTGATTTACACGATTTACGTGTTGCCTCGAAACATGTGGTTGGGATCGTTAAATCGGTTAAACAATTAGGGCGTAGCGAGATCCATTTTGATGAGCAGTTGGATCTTAATGACACGCTAAATCGGGCGTTAGCATTATTGCAAAGTGATTTGCGTCGAGTCTCGGTGCGGATGCGTCCCGGAGTCTTACCAATCTTAAAGGGGTCGCAGACCGAATGGGTACAAGTATGGGTGAATATCATTAAAAATGCTTGTGATGCGATGCTCCAAACAGAGCATCCGGAAATCGATATCCATACTCGTTATGATAAACAACGCATTTTGATCACTATTGCTAACAATGGGCCAGAAATCGATGAAGCCACACGGCGGAGAATATTTCAGCCCAGTTTTACCACTAAAAAAGAGGGGTTGTCGTTTGGTCTTGGGTTAGGGTTGGCGATTGTTAAGCGCATTGTGACCAGTTATGGCGGAACTACGGTTGTCAAAAGCAATCATGAGAAAACGATTTTCAGGATAAAACTACCAGTCGAGGATGGATATGGAGAAGCTTAATATTATTTGTGTCGATGACCAAAGGGAAGTGCTCAGTGCGGTGTTGCAAGACTTGCAACCGTTAGCGAGTTGGTTACAGATAGAAGATTGTGAATCAGCAGATGAAGTACTGCAACTGATGGACGAATTAGACGCTGAAGGTGAGTTTATTGCTCTGATTATTTCCGATCATGTGATGCCAGGAAAAACGGGGATTGAACTACTCAGCGAGATCACACAAGATCCTCGTTTTATCGGCACGAAAAAGGTCTTACTCACTGGACAAGCGACCCACTCTGATACGATTAATGCGATAAACACCGCAGGCATCAACCGTTATTTTGATAAACCATGGAGTGCAGAAGCGTTGATCGCCTGTGTTAGACAACTAGTGACAGAATTTATTTTTGACAAAGGGTTGGATTACACGCAGTGGCATCAAGAGTTGGATCAAAACGTGGTGCTAACTCGCGTACGCTAAATTTAACCTCAACTCAGCGTGATGATTAGCTCACGCTGAGTTTGCTATTTTTGCTATTTCAGCTCGTCGGTTTGAGTCGATTTAGTGTGATCTTGACACGGTGTCTTACAATTACAGACTTTATCAATATCAACCTTTGCTAGACCGCCACAACTACCTTGAATCGGTTTTCGCCGAGCCATCACGCCAATGCTCATTAAGAGCACCATCAATAGAAAAACGCCAAAAGCGATCAAGTACACCATGTTTATGACTCCTTTTGTGTTTCGTATGGGTTAGCGGTGAATCGTAAAAATACGCTGTAACTTTTTTAACGTTGTTGGGTTGAGTTTAGTCCTTGCCTGCGAAAAATGACAACCTTGCTTTGTTTGGCAGGATTTCTGATTTTTATGAATCGAAGGACGAGCGTAAGCCAGATCAGTGATTTCCTGAAGTTCAGTAAGAGTTAGCTGAGCCAATGAGCGGCGAGCTGGATAGGCGAAGACTTTGATACCTAGCTTAAATAGCGTCGATAGCATCGCCTGACCGATATTTTTTACGATTACAGCATCGACTTTATGTTGCCGTAACAGCTCAAGCAGCGCCGCTTTTTGAGCGCAGCGTTGAGCTGGGTCATGAGGTTCAGTGATGATAACCCTGTGCTGCTCGGTCACAGAGTTAATCAATAAAAATTCGGATGCTTTGGAAAAATGGGGACTGAGTTTTTGACCTTGGCTGGGAATGGCATAGATCATATCAATATTCCTATTGTGGTGAGAGAAGAGTGAGAAGTGAATATTGTGCGCTAGTAATTGGCATATGCCAATTATTTTTTGTATTTTCCCTGTTTGCTGCTCTAAGAAATCGTGGGTTCATCTTTAAGTATGACGCATTGATTGTCGACAATGTTTCATTGGGATAAATCGACAATGCGACGTAACAATCAATAACAGTTAACTTTCCCTTAAAATAAGAGGTTTTTATTCGATTTTTGGATTGTTATTGCGATGTTTTTTGTGCGACATTAGTCTAAATTGTTGCCGATTTCCTTGATTGTCGACAATTGGTTGTTTATGGTAAGCGGTATCAGCAAGTTGAGGTTGTTCGTATTAACCACCCATAAGCTTGATGAGCTCAGCGTAATGACTTATGCAAGGTAGAAGAGCCAAGTGAATAAACACGCAGATAACGAAAAAGAACATACTAAATCGGAAAGTTTAACTGAGTTTTTGATAGAGGCGATTGTTTCTGGCGACATTGCTCCTGGAAGTAAAATCTCTGAGCCTGAGTTAGCTAAACATTTTCAGGTCAGTCGAGGGCCTTTACGTGAAGCGCTGATGCGGATTGAAGGCTTAGGTTTAATCGAGCGTATTCCTCATGTTGGGGCCAGAGTGATTAAGCTTTGTCAAGAAAAGCTGGTGGATCTGTACAGCGTAAGAGAAGCGTTGGAAGGAATGGCGGCTCGTTTAGCGGCGCGTCATATTACCGAAGACGAATTGTCTAGCTTAGAGCAACTACTTATCACGCATTCTCGTCATATCGAACAAGTCGATGGGGCGGGCTATTTTCATCAATACGGTGATTTTGACTTTCACTATCGAATCATTCAAGCCAGTCGTAACCCACAATTGATTCGGTTGCTGTGCAATGAGCTTTACCATTTGCTGCGTATGTATCGATATCAATCGCCTCGTTCTCATTCTCGACCGATTGCCGCCCTTGAAGAGCATAAATTTATTCTGCAGGCGATACGTCACCGTGATGAAGAGTTGGCGGAGATGTTGATGCGTAGACATATTGCTTACAGCAGGCGTTTAATTGAACAGCAAATTCAGCTCGACAGCCATACTAAGGAGTGTTTATGAGCATCAGTCCGGGAGCTAAATTTAAGCTTGCCCTTCACCAGCAGCAACCTTTGCCCATTGTCGGTACGATTAATGCGTATTGCGCGATGATGGCTAAACAGATCGGCCATCAGGCCATTTATCTATCCGGCGCAGGCGTCGCCAATGCATCCTATGGATTGCCGGATCTTGGCATCACCGCATTAAATGACGTACTGATCGATGTTGAGCGGATCACGAATGCTTGTGATTTACCCTTATTGGTGGATATTGATGCCGGATTTGGCGGCGCGTTTTCGATTGCTCGGACGATCAAGCTAATGGAAAAAGCAGGGGCGGCGGCGGTTCATTTGGAAGATCAAGTGGCTCAAAAACGTTGTGGTCATCGTCCAAATAAAGCCATTGTTAGCCAACAGGAGATGGTTGACCGACTCAAAGCTGCGGTCGATGCTCGTCACGATGATGATTTTGTGATCATGGCGCGTACTGATGCACTGGCCAACGAGGGGATGGACAAAGCCATTGAAAGAGCGATTGCTTATGTTGAGGCGGGGGCCGATATGTTGTTTCCCGAAGCGATGACGCAATTGGATCAATATCAACAGCTTGCTTTGGCATTACAATCGGCAACCGGAAAAAACGTACCGATTCTTGCCAATATGACCGAGTTCGGGCAAACCCCACTGTATAGCAAAGCGCAATTGGCGGCAGTTAACGTTGCCATGGCCTTGTATCCTCTCAGTGCGTTTCGTGCCATGAACCACGCTGCAGAAACCGTTTACCGCCACCTATTGGACAATGAGCATCAACAGGCGTTATTAGACGGGATGCAAACCCGTCAGGAGCTTTACCACTATCTCGATTATCACGCCTATGAGCAAACGCTGGATACGCTATTTTCAAAAGGCAAATCTTAAGCTTTTCTACGCTGGAATGATAAGCACAATGAGGTGGTTTATCGCGACAAGAGGATTGTCGCTTTAACCTCCAACCTTGAATCAACCAAACTTAATGCGAAAAGGAGTTCATCATTATGTCTTGTCCCTCATCCGCAGGCGCGGGATTACGTGGTCAAAGTGCTGGCAGCACGGCACTGTGTACGGTGGGTAAAACCGGTACTGGTTTGACCTACCGCGGTTATGACATTACCGATTTAGCCAACCATGCTCAATTTGAAGAAGTGGCTCACTTATTATTGATTGGGCACTTACCGACTCAGCGTGAGTTAGACAACTTTAAAGCGCGTTTGATGGATTTACGAAGTTTACCTCCCGCGCTCACCGAGGTCTTAGAGCGGATCCCCGCGACAGCTCATCCGATGGATGTCTTACGCACTGGCTGCTCGATGTTGGGTAATATCGAACCAGAGCAAGAGTTTGCTCAGCAGTTAGCCAGCGCCGAGCGAATGTTAGCTCTCTTTCCTGCCATCATGGCTTATTGGTATCGTTTCAGTCATCACGGAGTCAGGGTTGATACTCAGCAATACGATGAAGATTCTATCGGTGGCTATTTTTTGGCAATGCTCAGCGATCAAGCGCCGAGTGAGTTGTTTAAACAAGTTATGCATTGTTCCCTAATTTTATACGCTGAGCATGAGTTTAATGCGTCAACCTTTACCGCTCGCGTGTGCGCGTCCACCTTGTCTGATCTGCATTCTTGTATCACGGCCGCGATTGGTTCATTGCGTGGACCACTACACGGTGGAGCCAATGAAGCGGCAATGGCGATGATAGAGCCGTGGACGACGGCAGAGCAAGCCGAGCAACATCTGCTGCGGATGTTGGCGGAGAAGCAGACCATCATGGGCTTTGGGCATGCGATTTACCGTGAATGCGATCCACGTAATGCTTTGATCAAGCAGTGGGCTAAGCGCTTATCCGAGCAGGTGGGCGATAGCCATCTTTATGCGGTTTCTGAACGAGTGGAAGCTGTGATGCAGCGCGAGAAAAATTTATTTTGTAATGCCGATTTTTTCCACGCTTCGGCCTATCACTTTATGGGAATTCCAACCAAACTCTTTACCCCAATTTTTGTGCTGAGCCGTTTAACGGGTTGGGCTGCACATGTGTTTGAGCAGCGGGCTAATAATCGGATTATTCGTCCAAGCGCAGACTATATTGGGCCCGAGCCTCAAGACTGGGTTCCTATAGACCAGCGTGGCTAATCGTGACGTTGTCACTCGCTGTAATGGATTATTGAGGATCAAAGAAAGAGAATGAAGAGTCGTTTTAGACAAACCTTACCCGGAACCGAGATAGATTACTTTGACGCTCGCGCAGCGATTAACGCCATCAAGCCTGATGCGTATCAGAGGCTGCCTTATACCTCGCGGATACTGGCCGAAAATCTGGTGCGCTGTTGTCCTGGTGAGCAACTTACGTCAGCATTAACACAGTTGATTGAGCGTAAGCAAGATCGGGATTTTCCTTGGTATCCTGCGCGTGTAGTGTGCCATGATATTTTAGGTCAAACCGCTTTGGTTGATTTAGCCGGACTACGTGATGCGATTGCTGAGCAAGGCGGCGATCCAGCGCAAGTCAACCCCATCGTCGAAACGCAATTGATTGTTGACCATTCGTTAGCGGTCGAGCACGCTGGTTTTGACGCCGATGCTTTAGTAAAAAATCGTGCGATTGAAGACCGACGCAATGAAGACCGTTTTCATTTCATTGAATGGTGCAAACACGCGTTTAAAAATGTCAGCGTGATCCCCGCTGGCAATGGCATTATGCATCAAATCAATTTAGAAAAAATGTCGCCAGTCATCCAACAGAAGCAAGGCGTTGCCTTCCCTGATACTTGTGTGGGGACCGATAGCCATACTCCTCATATTAATGCTCTTGGGGTTATTGCCATTGGTGTTGGCGGCTTAGAAGCGGAAACCGTCATGCTCGGCCGACCATCGATGATGCGTTTACCGGATATTGTCGGGGTAAAGCTTATCGGCCAGCGCCAAGCTGGAATCACCGCGACCGATATTGTATTAGCATTAACCGAGTTTTTGCGTACGCAGCGAGTGGTCTCAGCTTATTTAGAATTTTTTGGTGAAGGAGCCCATCAACTGACGATTGGCGATCGCGCCACCATCGCCAACATGACGCCAGAATATGGTGCTAGCGCGGGTTTGTTCTATATCGATCAGCAAACGCTACGTTATCTTCAGCTCACGGGCCGCGAACCAGATCAAATCGCGTTAGTTGAGCAATACGCTAAACAGACTGGCTTATGGGCTGATGAGTTACTCGAGGTGCAGTATGAAAGAGTCTTAACCTTTGATCTCTCTCAAGTCGAACGCACCATGGCTGGGCCTTCTCAACCCCATCGCTGTTTACCTACCTCACAATTGGCTGAGCGCGGTATCGCCCATACGCTAAGACAAGAGAGTACTCAATTCGGCTTACCTGATGGGGCGGTGATCATCGCAGCGATCACCTCATGCACCAATACCAGTAATCCGCGCAATTTGGTCGCGGCGGGATTACTTGCTAAAAAAGCCAATCAGCGTGGCTTGATACGTCAGCCTTGGGTGAAAAGCTCCTTTGCGCCCGGCTCTAAAGTCGCCAAACTGTACTTAGAAGAAGCCAACTTATTAACCGAACTTGAAACGCTAGGATTTGGGATTGTTGGCTACGCTTGTACAACCTGTAATGGAATGAGCGGTGCGTTGGATCCGGCCATTGAGCGAGAAATTCTTGCCCGTGATCTCTATACCACTGCAGTCTTATCTGGTAATCGTAACTTTGATGGGCGGATTCATCCTCATGCCAAACACGCTTTTTTAGCGTCACCACCGCTGGTCGTCGCCTACGCGATTGCAGGCAGCATTCGCTTTGATATTGAGCGAGAAGCGCTTGGTGTGGACAGTCAGGGCAACCCGATTTACTTAGCGGATATCTGGCCGAGTGATGAAGAGATTGATGCCGTGGTCGAGAGCTGCGTTAAGCCGCAGCAATTTCAGCACGTGTATATTCAAATGTTTCAGCTACAGGATTCGACTCAGCCAACGTCCCCGCTTTATGATTGGCGTCCTCACAGTACTTACATTCGACGCCCTCCTTATTGGCAAGGTGCGCTGGCTGGCAAGCCGAGTTTAACTGCCATGCGTCCGTTAGCGATTTTAGGTGACAATGTCACAACCGATCACCTTTCTCCCTCGAATGCGATTTTAGCGAATAGTGCAGCCGGAGAGTATTTAGCCAGCATGGGCGTTCCCGAAGCGGACTTTAACTCTTATGCGACTCATCGCGGCGATCATTTAACGGCCCAACGCGCCACACTTGCTAACCCCAAACTATTGAATGAAATGGTCAAAGAGAACGGCGAAGTGATACAAGGCTCGCTAGCGCGGATTGAGCCAGAAGGGCGAGTCACTCGACTATGGGAAGCAATAGAAACCTATCTAGAACGTAAACAACCGTTAATCATTATTGCTGGTGCCGATTATGGCCAAGGCTCATCTCGTGATTGGGCGGCGAAAGGGGTACGTTTAGCTGGCGTTGAGGCGATTGTTGCCGAAGGCTTTGAGCGCATTCATCGCACCAATTTAGTTGGTATGGGAGTATTGCCGCTGCAATTTATGACAGGGATGAACCGTTTAACCCTTGATTTAGACGGCAGCGAGTTATTTGATGTCCGCGGAGTGATCCAGCCAAATGCGAGACTCACGTTGACCATCACTCGCCGAGATCAGTCTTCTTTCTCTGTTTCAGTGATTTGCCGCCTTGAAACCGAAGATGAACTCGACGTTTATCAAGCGGGTGGGGTATTACCTCGTTTTGCCGAACAGTTTTTAACTAAAGAGAAGCCGTTATGAGTAATGTTCATTCTATAGTTTCTAGTACCTCAGACAGTTCCGTCGGTTCAGTGCGGCAAATAAAAATTCCCGCCACCTATTTAAGAGGTGGCACCAGTAACGGCGTGTTTTTTAAGCTCTCCGATCTCCCTCTTGATGCCCAATTATCTGGCGAGTATCGCGATAGACTGCTATTGAGAGTGATGGGTAGTCCTGATGCCTATGGCAAGCAGATCGATGGTATGGGAGGGGGAAGTTCGAGTACCAGTAAAGTTGCGCTGATTTCGAAAAGTCAGCAAGCGGATCACGATATCGATTATCTGTTTGGCCAAGTCGCTATCGACCAACCGCAGATTGATTGGAGTGGTAATTGCGGTAACCTTTCTGCGGCAGTCGGTCCTTTTGCGATAGAGGCGGGGTTGATTGACCCTGCTCGTATCCCTGAACAGGGTGTGGTGGCGGTAAAAGTATGGCAAACCAACATTCAAAAAACGCTGATCATTCATGTACCCATCGTCAACGGTCAAGTTCAAGAAATCGGTGATTTTCAGCTTGATGGCGTCGCGTTTCCTGCGCCTGAAATTCAGGTTGAGTTTATAGATCCTGCTGAGGGGCAAGGCGCGATATTTCCGACGGGGAATCTACGTGACTGCTTATCCATCCCCGGTCTTGGTGATATTGAGGTGACGTTGATTAATGCAGGGATTGCGACCATTTTTCTTGATGCTCACCGACTGGGTTATCAAGGCGATGAAGGCCAAGAGGCGGTCAATACCGATCTTGAAATGCTCGCTAAGTTAGAAATGATCCGTGCGCATGGCGCGTTAAAAATGGGCTTGATTGAGCATTTAGAACAAGCTAAAGCGCGTCAACATACGCCTAAAATTGCTTTTGTCGCGCCATCGAAAGCCTACCTCACCGCTAGCGGAAAACAGATTGAGAGTGCTGAAGTTGATCTCCTTGTACGTGCAATGTCAATGGGGAAATTACACCATGCGATGATGGGAACCGCTGCCGTTGCGATTGCCGCAGCGGCGTGCGTTCCCGGCACGGTCGTCAATCAAGCCGCGGGAGGCGGTCAACGAAGTCAAGTTACTTTGGGGCATCCTTCTGGCCTATTAACGGTCGGCGCTACGATTGAGTTGACCGTTATTGAAGAAGACACACCACCTATTTGGCGGATCACTAAAGCGGTGATGAGTCGCAGTGCTCGGATATTAATGGAAGGCTCGGTGAGAGTTCCAGCGCCATAATCATTTTTTGGAGATAGCGTTCAGCTATCTCCATGGCCACACTAAGTGCAACAATTGATTTGATTGTCAAAAGGAGCGGTTGAGCAAAGATAAGTCGAATGACTCATTGAGCATTAACTGCAACTGAATGTCCTTTGGCGCTGAAATTTTATATTTGCTATATATCTCTCGTCTTGTTT
>NZ_WXWK01000144.1:0-11423 GCF_009904835.1 Vibrio sp. V33_P6A3T137
GTATTCAAATGCTCATTTTTAATAAATATGTCACAAATAATAAACAAACTATTTGGGCTGTTTAATCCTTGTAGGATAATCACGGCGACTATCCCCTTCCTACTTTAAGTTGCAGGGATGTTGGCTACGTTCGTTCACCCCAATCACATAGTGGTCTATGTTCATGGGGATTCACTCACTTGCCGCCTACCTGCAACGCTAAGTAGTTTGGGGTTATTTGGATAAGCTGATTTATCCACCTTATGGATACTTCTCGGTTGCTTAATGCTGGCGTTGGTTCGCCATGTTAATCACCTTAGATAAAGTAATTGAAGGACAAATATAATGAAAAAGTTGCTCTCTGCCGCGTTGATCTCTTCTGCGCTTTTGCTAACCGGTTGTGGTGATAAAGAAGCCGCCGACCAAGCTGCTCCTAGCCCAATTAACATCAACCTCAGTTTGGTGTTTGCACCCAGTGAACTGCTCACTCAAGAGTTGATTAAAGTCACCGATTCTATTCGTGAAAAGACCGATGGCGGGGTGAACATTCAGGTGTTCCCGAGCGGTCAGTTACCGGTTTATAAAGATAACCTTGAGCAGGTGGTCAATGGTGCAAACTGGATTGCGGTTGAAGATTTAACCTATCTAGGCGATTACGTGCCTGATTTTACCGCGCTAGCTGGGCCAATGCTGTATCAAACTTATGATGAGTATTTGGCGATGATGCAAACCGATTTGGTGAGCGATCTTAAGCAGCAGATGCTTGATAAAGGCGTTAAAGTCCTGAATACCGATTATATCTTTGGTTTTAGACACATGATGACCAACCGTGAAATCGTTGAGCCAGAAGATATGCGTGGCATGCGCATTCGCGTACCGGGTAGCCAGTTATTCATCAGTACGTTATCAGCAATGGGCGGAGCGCCTGCGGCGCTGCCTTTCCCTGAGACTTATGCAGGGGTGCAACAAGGTGTGGTTGATGGTCTAGAAGGGACTATTTTGACCATGTACTCAAATAAAATGTATGAAGTGACGAAAAACCTATCTTTAACCAAGCATTTCCTTGGTACGGTAGGGGTCTACATTTCACCTAAAGTGTGGGAGCGTTTTAGCCCAGAGCAGCAAGCGATTGTGATGGAAGAGTTCGAGAAGGGCGCTTTATCTAACAATACTGAACTGGTGCGTTTGGATGCCGAATACGCTGAAAAACTGCAACAACTCGGCGTGACCATTAATGACGTCAACAGTGAAGCCTTTAACAAACTGACTCAGCCTGTTTATAGCCAGTTCCCAGCGTGGAGCCCAGATATTTACTCACGGATTGAAGCTGAGTTAGAGAAGATCCGCGCTCAACAATAAGCAGTGATCGACGTTATAGCCCAACGTCTCAGTGATTGATGAAGAAGGGTATCGCGTAACCGGCTGAACAGGCTGAATATAAGCCTTGAATCTGTTGGTTACGCGTTTTTATTTTCAAGCCATTGGATAGGAAGTAGCACCAATGAAGGTTGTGATTTTAGTTTGGCGTTATTTAGAAGAAGTGCTTGCTTCGCTGGCCATATCGGTAACCGTTTTAATGGTTATCGCCAATGTTATTTTGCGTTACGGGTTTGGGTTTGTGGTGCCATGGAGCGAAGAGCTTGCCGTGGTCTGTTTTATTTGGGCGGTCTATTTTGGGATAAGCTCATGTTACAAACATCGTATGCATATGGGGGTGGATGTTCTGGTGATTTTATTACCCGAGCGTTTTCAATCGCCGTTTAAAATTCTCTCTCTGTTATTTTTGATTGTCGTTAATGGCGGTATGGCTCATTTAAGTTATCAGTACACCATGTTATCGAATAAGGTGACGCCAGTGATGGGGATGTCTTATTTTGCGATTAACAGTGTTTTGGTACTGTCATTTGGATTGATGTTATTACACAGTTTTATTTTTCTTTATCAAGAGATTGCCAAGATGCGCGGTCAATCTTGGGCTGGATGTGAGGAAAAAGCATCATGATCAGTTATCTTCCGATCGGTATTTTGTTTGTCCTTTTTTTACTTAATGTACCGATTGCTTTTTCGTTGATTGCTTCTGCCATGGTCTATTTTATTTTCATTAATGATGTCATTCCAGTCAGTTTGGTGATGCAGCGCTTTATCTCTGCCGCTTCCTCTTTTCCACTACTGGCGATCCCGTTCTTTATTATGGTGGGTTCGGTAATGAACTATTCCGGCATTAGCCGCAGCTTATTGGCGTTCGCCGATGCGCTGATTGGCCATAAAGTCGGTGGTTTAGCGCAAGTCAACGTGGCATTAAGTACCTTAATGGGCGGAGTTTCAGGTTCAGCCAATGCCGATGCGGCGATGCAATCGAAAATATTGGCACCGGAGATGACTAAGCGAGGTTATGGTTTACCGTTTACTGCGGCGTTAACCGCAGCTTCTTCGAGCATTAGCCCGGTTATCCCGCCTGGGATTAATTTGATCATCTTTGCCTTGCTGGCCAACGTTTCTGTTCACCAAATGTTTTTGGCAGGGTACGTACCGGCCTTTTTGATGGCTATCTCACTGATGATTACTGTCGCTTGGATCGCTCGTCGGCGGGGGTATCCACCTTCTCGTGATAAAGCGGCGTCTTGGGGCGAACGCGGGCGTTATTTTTTCCAAGCTTTACCAGCGCTGTTGATCCCTTTTGGGATTATTTTAGGCATGCGTTTTGGTTTGTTTACGCCCACCGAAGCTGGTGCGATTGCCGTGATGTTGTGTAGCCTGATTGGCTTGTTCATTTATCGTCAATTAAAACCGCATCACTTTGCGGCGATTTTGCGCGAAACCGTTCAAGGCACCAGTACGGTGATGTTCATCATTATTGGGGCGATGGTGTTTGGCTACTACATGACGTTGGAGCGTATTCCGCAGACGGTGGCCAGTGCTTTGATTGAGTTAACCGATAATAAACTGTTGCTGTTACTGCTGATTAACTTATTGCTGTTGGTGGTGGGGATGTTTATTGAAGGTGGTGCAGCGATGATTATCTTGACGCCATTATTGCTGCCTGCCGTCCTGAATGCGGGGGTCAATCCGGTGCACTTTGGCGTGATCGTCATCGTTAATATCATGATTGGTGGCGTAACCCCGCCGTTTGGGTCGATGATGTTTACCGTTTGCTCCATTTTGAAAGTTCGGATGATTGAGTTCATGAAAGAGGTGATCCCGTTTTTGATTGCGCTATTGGCGGTATTAATGCTGCTCACTTTCTCTGAATCGTTAGTGATGTGGTTACCGAATGCGATTTAATAAAATAACGCCTCACTTTTGATGCGATAGGCCGCCAGTAAGGTTGGCGTCTCCTTAACATCGAGTTGTAATCAGCCATCATCGCCATTGAGCATGATGGCTTTTTTATGCTTCTTCTCTCTGCTTTTCTCATCTGACCACTGTGTATTATCGTTAAACGTGTCGATAAAAATCCAGATCGCGATCTTATCTTTCATCATTGTGGTTTTTTCCTTTTCTTCGCTTTGCAGTGAAAACGAGATCCATTTCAATTTTATGCAACAAGTTGATTTTTACAATTGCAATGTCATGTTGTTGCTTTATTTTAAGTAAGTTAAACAACTGTTCGAATTATTGAATAAACGTTAAAAGTGGACAGTGAGTCATCATCAAGATTAGCTCAGGTGAACCTTAGGCTTAGCAAGGGAGTGTAGGCATGAAAAAAGTAGCGTTAATAACCGGCTCGAAAGGGGGCATCGGATCTGCGATCAGCTCACAACTGGTTGCCGATGGTTATCGAGTGGTTGCGACGTATTACACCGGAAATTATCAATGCGCTATCGATTGGTTCAATGAGAAGGGATTTACCGAGCAACAAGTGCGTTTATTTGAGCTCGATGTGACTGATACCGAGCAGTGCAGTGAACGTTTAACTCAGTTACTGAGTGAAGAGGGCTCCATCGATGTGGTGGTCAATAATGCTGGTATTACGCGCGATTCTCAATTGAAAAAAATGTCCGCAGAGGATTGGTTTGATGTCATTAACACCAATCTGAACAGCGTGTTTAATGTCACTCGTCCCTTATTTGCAGCGATGTGTGAAAAAGGCCAAGGGCGAATCATTAATATCTCTTCGGTGAATGGTTTAAAAGGTCAATTTGGCCAAGTTAATTACGCGGCGGCTAAAGCAGGAATGATTGGTTTTACCAAGGCGTTAGCCTTAGAAGGTGCGCGTAGTGGGGTAACGGTCAATGCGGTCGCGCCCGGTTATACCGCGACGCCGATGGTTGAGCAGATGCGAGAAGAGGTCTTGGCGTCGATAAAATCTCAGATCCCGATGCAGCGTTTAGCGACCCCAGAAGAGATCGCTAAAGCGGTCTCTTTCCTTGCGGGAGATGGCGGGGCTTATATCACTGGTGAGACGCTCTCTGTCAATGGCGGCTTATACATGAACTAGCTTATACATGAACTAATAGTGAAGTGGCATTGAGTGAACAACGAATGCCTCTTCATCATGATGGCTTTTGCCCAAGCAATTGTGCTTTGGGTTAGGTATCGATAACAGTGTTAATCAATGAGGAAATACTTATGTACACGGATTTTTTTAAAACTTTCACCGATCAAGCAGAAAAAAACATGCAACCGTTTTTTAAGTTTAATCAGTTAATGACTAAAAACGTTGAGCTATTGACAGAGCTACAACTGAATGCAATGCGCACATACAGCGAAATGGGTATGGCTCAGATGAAAGCAGCGTCAGAGATTAAAGATGTTAATACACTCGCGGCGTTCAGTAGTCAGCAATTGGGCGTTCTGAGTAAACTGTCGCAGCAGATGCTAGACGATAGCAATAAATTGCAAGCGGCAGCGAAAGAGTTCAAGCAAGATATTGAAACATTGACTTCAGAAAATATCAAAACGGCGACTCCACAATAGCCTGTGATCGTTTTATAACTGGAAGCGTTTGCGAGATAACACGCTTCCGGTGATCAAGGTATCTATTAAAGCGCCGCCCTTTTTCGGCGGCGCTGTTCCGAGTAAGGGAGTACTTTATGTTGCAACATTTCTTTTCGGACTATCTGGTTAAGCTGCAAGAAACCAATCAACAGTGGTGGCAGGATTTTGAAGCGAACAAGATGGCCGCTAACTCTCCTTTAAACCAAGCCATTCAAGCAGTGAACTTTGAAGATAGTGCGAAGTTTTTTGAACAAGCCGTTAATCAACCGACCGCGTTGCTGCAGTTGCAAACCCAGTGGTGGGAGCAACAAATGCAAATATGGCAGCAAGTCGTGCTATCCGGTAACACCCAGAGTGTGATTGAGGCTGAGAAAGGCGATAAACGATTTAACGATGAAACATGGCAGTCACAGGCTATGTACAATTTTATTAAGCAGTCGTACTTGCTGTTTTGTAAAACCTACATGGAGACCATCAATGCGATTGAAGGTGTTGATGAGAAAACCAAAGAGCGGATCAGCTTTTTTTCAAGGCAGATGATCAATGCGATGTCGCCTTCGAATTTTATTGCCACTAACCCTGAACTGCTCAAACTCACCATTGAAAATAATGGGCAGAATTTGCTTAAAGGTATGGAGCTGCTCAAAGAAGATTTGCAGTCCAGTGCTGATATTTTGAAAGTTCGCATGACCAACGAGCAAGCTTTTCGACTGGGTGAAGAGATAGCCAGTACGGAAGGTAAGGTGGTGTACCGTAATGAGTTGTTCGAGTTAATTCAATACACACCGACCACAGAGCAGGTTAAGGCAACTCCGCTTTTGATCGTGCCGCCGTTTATTAATAAGTATTATATTCTTGATTTAACCAAGAAAAACTCCATGGTGCGCTGGCTGGTAGAGCAAGGGCACTGTGTGTTTATGATCTCTTGGCGCAATCCTGGACAGGCACAAAGTGAAATTGGTTTTGACAACTATGTTCTCGATGGTGTGGTGCAAGCGGTATCGGTAATTGAAGATATTACCGGACAAGAGCAAATCAACGCAGCAGGTTACTGTATTGGTGGTACGGCATTAGCCTCTGCTATTGCTTACTATGCTGCGAAACGAATGAAAAAACGGATTAAATCGGCGAGTTTTTTTACCACTTTACTGGATTTTTCTCAACCTGGCGAAGTGGGTGCTTACATTAACGATACCATCATTAGTGCCATTGAAGCGCAAAATAACGCGCAAGGCTTTATGGATGGCCGTTCGCTGAGTGTGACCTTTAGTTTGTTACGTGAAAATAGCCTGTATTGGAATTATTACATTGATAACTATTTAAAAGGCACGAGCCCGGTTGATTTTGATCTTTTGTATTGGAATAGCGATAGCACCAACGTTGCGGCTAATACCCATAACTTCTTACTGCGCGAGTTGTACCTCAATAATCAGCTAGTGCAAGATAAAGGGGTAAAAATTGGTGGGGTATGGATTGATCTGAATAAAATTCGCATTCCAAGCTACTTTATCTCCGCCAAGGACGATCACATTGCTTTATGGCAAGGTACTTACCGCGGCGCGTTAGCCATGGGAGGTAATAAAACCTTTGTGCTCGGTGAATCTGGTCACATCGCTGGGATTGTTAATCCACCAGCTAAAAATAAGTACGGTTATTGGGTCAATGACAGCTTAGATGAATCGGCGGATGAGTGGTTAGCCAATGCGCAGCGGGCAGATGGCTCATGGTGGACACATTGGGATCAATGGCTTGCTCAGTTTAGCCCTGAGTCATTAGTTCCTGCTTATCCCATCGGCAGTGATAATTTCCCTGCTCTTGAAGCTGCGCCGGGCGGTTATGTGAAACAAACGCTACCGATAGTTGAATAAACCGATAGTTGAATAATAAGATGGATAGCGCCTATTTATAGCACTGATAGGGTCGTCTCAATGGGATGAAAGCCGCCGCGGAAGATGACTTCATGCGGCGGCTTTTTATTAACGACTTTTGTTAGTAAACCTAAAAAATAGATTATTGATTATCAGGATTAAACACATTGGTGTAGCTGGTAATGGTACGCACGCTGATATTCGATTGATCGCTGGCGTATAAACCGAGTTGTCCCGTTGTTGTATCATGGCCTAGGCTTTGGTGACTGTATACATTACTTAAGGTATCGCTATTAGGGATCCACTCCCAGCGCTGGCTTAAGCTTGAGTTACATTGCTGAAGGGCATTCAGATTATCACCATCTAAACAGTAAGCGGTGTTCGCTGCACTCACGTAACGCCCTAGCTGATCATAAATAAACGATTGAGCTTGTTTGTTATCGGCACACTCACTGGCGGTTATCGATTGATCGCCATTCACCTCAACACAGCGGTTATTAAAGCTGGCAAGTTGTAAGTTAACCGGTCTGCCACCGGTAAATACCGGATGTTGCCAATCAACGGTGAAGCTGGTGGTTTTACCGACTCGGCGACGTCCATCGTTTTCAAACCCATGGTAAGATTGATGGCCACCGATGACGTAATAATGCTTATAAGCGCCGTTATAGATTGGACGGATATTGACCGAAGAATCAATCGTAAACTCGGTAGTGCCAGTTTCAGTTGGAGCAGCGCTGTAGATCACATCCATTTTCGGTACAAAGCTGGCATAACCGATTGGGTTGATCTTGTTGGTATCAATCGGATAAGTATTTACCCATAGTGCATCTGTCCAGCGATCCAGTAAAGACTCCGCCGTTGCGTATTGATCGCGCTCCCAAGTAAAACGAACTTTTTGTGGGCTTGGCGTACTGCGTGCGACTTTATAATCGTGAGTTTTAAAGGTTAACCAACGGCTTTGGTTGTAACTAGCGTTAGCTTCTAGTTTGGCTTTCGGACCATCTTTATTAACTTCAACACCGCCATTGACGCCAACTTGGAAACCAGACACTTCCTTGATTTCATAGTCAGAATTAATATTTTCACGAGGGAAGGTTTTTAAAATTTGCGCTTTATTATTCGATGCGTTAAAGACAAACTGATAATCCTGTGCGATAGCATCCGTTGACCAATCTCTGAAATAGGCATCGAGAGTGACGTAGTCGGCTGCATATTGACGCCAGCTTAACTTATCATTGAGATGAATACCGGCTCCAGTGGTATCGTCATCCAAACTGATACGAACAATTTTGGCGTCTGGTGTTGCTGAGCCCGTGGTACCAAATTGCAGAGAACGTTCATAGTTAACTCGATAGATCAACGAGATGTTCGGGTTATCACAAAAGACGCGAGTCCCTTTATCCCATAAATGTGAGTTTTTAAAGGTGCACTCTTCATCGCTGATTGGGCGATGAACATTCACATAAAACGCAACATGCGGCAAGCTGTTAGCTTCGCTTGTCGCATTAGTGCGGCTATCAATACTACGCCGTTGGCGAGAATAGGTAACAGGTTGAGCTTCAAGTAACTGAATACTTGGATCATTTTCATCATCTAACCCCGTGAACAATAATTCTCCTTTATGTTCGGTAATTAGCCAGAAATCACTGCTCAGCGCGACACCTAATTGACCGCGTAATAGCGCTTTGGCTTGTGTTTTACCCTGTTCATCACTGATATTACTAAAATCTATCAAGTAGCGCTGATGCTGGCGAAGCACGCTATCGCGCACATCACTTAACGTTGGTACTGTTCCTTCTTCCACCAACAATTCAGCGGCATTTAAATAACTAACTTGGCTATCATCCTGAAGCGTACTCAGCATTTCAACCGCCACACCTTGTGGTTGCTGAACATCTGCATAGGCGGTATTCCATACCAAGCCTGATAATATCGCGGCTAACGCGATGGTTTTATTGTTATAGATAGGCATAGGATTACCTCTTGATGAATGGTATTACCCTGTGACTTAACGTTGCGCTATGGCTGAACATCTTTGCCCCTTGGGTTGCAGTAGATAACGTATTCATATGGTTATTAAATGATCCATTACTGCTAAATCTATTAATATGTTTTTTAGTAACAATTTGAAACAAATTAAATGAAATTCGTGGCTCAAGATCACAAAAAAACATCAGGAGAAAATGAACTAAAGTATCTTCAAGGTTTGATAAGCCTTAGTTATCAATAGCGGTAGGCGATACTGTTACCTTGCTGCAGAATTCTTGGCTGTGATTAGTTGGTTTAATCAAAGCGAGAGTGGTGTCAAAAATATGTCGGGGTGAAATTGGTACACTGATGATTAATTTATGATAAAGGTTGCCTTTGATTCGCCGATAGTAAAGGGCGATATTATTCACAGGTAGTCAGATGAGGAGTGCAAGGATGTTCAAGTCTTTTCGAGCCAAAATCACCGCGATCAGCGTGGGATTGATCGTGATTTCATTGGTTGTGACGGCGGTTTTAATCGTGAGAGTTAGCTCTGAAACGCTCCGTTTGCAAATCAGCCGTAATTTACAACAACAGCTACAAACTCAATCGAGCTCAATTTCTAACTGGATGGATGAGCGAAAAAACATGCTGATGGCCACCGGAAAGGTTTTGGAACAGCGAGATCCTTTGTCTGCTCTAAAGCAACTGAGTGATGGCGGTGGTTTTTTAGCGGCGTATTTCGCGCGTCCTGATGGCTCTGCGGTGTTTTCCGATGAATGGCAACCACCGAGTGATTACAATCCATTGACTCGTGAATGGTACCGCTTGGCGGCTACGCAGAGCGGCGTCGCGACAACGGCACCTTATGAAGATGCGCTAGATGGCCAAACCAGCTTAGTGGTCACCTTTACTCATGGATTGGGCAATAACGCCAGTCGCGGTGTATTAGCAGGGGATATTCCTTTAACCTTTATCATTGATACCGTGCGCGCCATTGCGCCAACACAAAACAGTTTTGCATTTTTAACCGATAACAGCGGGACTATTATTGCTCATCCGAATCCAAATTTGAGTTTAAAAAGCTTACGTGATTTGAACCCCAACTTAACGCAAAACATGTTAAGTGATATTCAGCGTCAAGGTCATCGCGAACTCACGTTGCAAGGCCAAGCCATTTATCTCACCAGTCAGGCAATACCGGGCACCAACTGGTCGTTGAATATTGCTCTCGATAAACAAGATGCCTTATCGGGTATCTACAGCATGATCCGTTGGACGGTTATTGCGGTGCTATTGATTGGGTTGGTTGCCACCGGTGTGATGTGGATCTCTAGCGCTTCAGGGTTTAGACGTTTACAAGAAGTCAGCTTAGCAATGACCGATATCGGTCAAGGAGAAGGGGACTTAACCAAACGTATCGAAGCGCATGGCAGCGATGAAATTGCCACTATTGCCAAAGCGTTTAATACCTTTGTTGAAAAGATTCATCTGTTGGTGAACGAAGTTAATAATACCGCTCAATCGGTGTCGGCGGCTTCGAGCACCTTGGCACAAGTGACACGACAAAGCGCAGGTGTGGTCGCTCAGCAAAGTTCAGAAACGGATCAAGTTGCGACCGCAATGAATGAAATGACCGCCACCGTACAAGAGGTTGCGAGTCATGCCAGTGAAGCGGCAAGTCAAGCCTCTGCAGCAGATAATGAAACCAAACAAGGGCAAGTGTTACTGCGCGATACCTTACAACAATTAAAACATTTGGATGATACCTTGCAAGGCAGTAGTTCAACGATTGCGGAGTTACAAACCGGAACGCAAGATATTGTTGGTATGCTGGATGTGATCAGCGCCGTTTCTGAACAAACCAATTTACTCGCTTTAAACGCGGCGATTGAGGCTGCCCGAGCGGGAGAGCATGGCCGTGGTTTTGCGGTGGTTGCCGATGAAGTGCGTGGATTAGCAGGTCGTACGCAACAAAGTACTCAGCAGATCCAAGAAGTGGTTGATCGCCTGTTTAAGCAAACGGAAAATGTGGTCAATGTGATGGCTCAAAGTCGCTCCGCTGCGCAAACTACCGTGACGAAAGCCGAAGACATGGCTGCTCGTTTAGAGCAAGTTAATCAAGCGATTACCTTAATCGCTGATATGAACTTACAAATAGCGACAGCGGCAGAAGAGCAATCATCCGTGGCTGAGCTGATTAACCAAAATGTGGTGAATATTAATGATTTATCATCACAAACTGAACAGGCATCGCATCAGTTAACCGAAGCGACGCAAACTCTGACTGAGCAAGCGGATCAACTGCATCAACAAGTATCGCAGTTTAAAATTTAGTCAGCGATTACCGTCAGTGTGTTATCTAAAAAGGGGCTTTTAGCCTAATGCCGATCAGTTAAGAGATAAATGATCGGTTGAACGATCCTACAGATGGCTTATAAAGGCTCTAAGTTCCTAAAACTTTGAGCCTTTTATTTTGCAATTAACTACAGCCCTAACACTCGCCAAGCGTTACGCCCCCAATACTGAACAACTTGGAAAACTCAGTGACATTCTTTGTCCTGATTTCATCAACCAATGCTTAGAAGCTTCCGGTGTGGCCACTATTCGTAAACGTCGTATCCCTCTCGACATGGCCGTTTGGGCGGTCGTTGCTATGTCGCTTTACCG
>NZ_WXWK01000157.1:0-11382 GCF_009904835.1 Vibrio sp. V33_P6A3T137
ATCGACACAACAGGATGTCACGATAACCACCGTATCACCTTCAACATGGCGAAAATCTGATACCGTTTGGATGCTCGGACTTTATGGTACTGCAATTGGGGCTGGTGTACTCTTTCTTCCTATTAATGCAGGCATTGGCGGACTGATCCCTCTGATATTAATGGGCTTACTGGCTTTTCCGATGACCTTTTATGCTCACCGTGGTTTAGCTCGTTTAGTTCTATCATCGACCAATCCTGCTGCAGATATAACCCAAGTGATGTCTGAACATTTCGGAAAAAAAGCAGGTCGTATTTTTACTTTACTGTACTTTATTTCCATTTTTCCTATTTTGCTGGTCTACGGCGTTTCCATCACCAATACTGTCGAAAGCTTTATGCTGCATCAATTAGGAATAATCCCACCGCCACGCTTTATTCTGTCATTTTGCCTTTTGATGTCACTGATTGGGATTGTTCGTTATGGCGAGGAACTGATAGTAAAAACCATGAGTATTCTGGTCTATCCTTTCGTTTCAGTATTGATGCTCCTTGCTTTATATCTTATCCCGCATTGGAATGGCGCAATATTTAACCAAGATCTTATCCTTCACTCCGTGACCAGCGGCGATATGTGGCGAACGCTCTTACTCACCATTCCAGTGATGGTTTTCTCCTTTAGCCACACCCCCATTATTTCCACCTTTGCTAAATCAAAACGCAAAGAATATAGTGACACACTCGCAGAAAAAAAGTGTTCTCAAATTCTCGGTTACGCACACATGATGATGGTCGCGAGCGTAATGTTCTTTGTACTTAGTTGCGTACTCACGCTTTCGCCACAGCAACTTGCCGAGGCCAAAGCACAAAATATCACTATTCTCTCTTACTTAGCCAACTATCTGGATACGCCCGTCATTGAAATCATGGCCCCGATGATCGCTTTTATCGCCATTTCTAAATCATTTTTAGGGACTTATATTGGCGCACAAGAAGGATGTTCTCGTTTAATCAGTGAAGGTTTTGAGCATCGAGGCTATAACATTAAACCCAGTACAATAAATACGTTGACCGTTATCGTCATGCTGATGACCACTTGGCTTGTCGCGACACTAAATCCATCGGTACTGGGAATGATAGAAGTGCTCTGTGGTCCAATCATTGCTCTTATCTTGTATATAATTCCAATGTACGCGATTCAAAAAATACCCGCGTTAGAAAAGTATCGAGGACTGACCAGCAATACCTTTGTAGTCATCATGGGGATTATTGCGATCTCAGCAACCGTATACGGCTTATTATAAGAAAGAGACGTTGACTCTGTTGGTAAGTTGTTAGTAAAAGTATTGATAACTTACCGTTCTATAACGTAATAGAATGAATGCGCAGACTATCAACCAATCTTAAATTCAGTTTTTTTATACTGTTTGACTAACCACGGACCAAAGCTATCTAATAAACCAATCACCGAACGCTTGGGGATCACTCGCCCTTTCAGCAAAATTTTTAAGCGATCAACCTCAGTTTGTTTCTCTGGGTAATAACGTAAAAACTGCTCGCCGCACTGACGCGGATCATCAAACCAATTTTTGTCCTGATACATGACCAATGAATAGCTGGCACGAAGCAGTTTTTTAGCAATCATCTGCTGAGCGTTCGCCTGTTGAGCGGCATCATGGGTTTTGGCTATTTTATCACGATAAAACAGCAGCCAATCTTCGACATCCATATTCCAATACTTGGCGATTTCCCAACTTGGTTCATAATCACCAAAACATTCTGCGAGGTTATCGCCATAGACACAAACACTACAGTGGCGCAGTAAAAAACCCCAAGAAAATAAACTGTCTAACGTCGCGACTTCTTTCACTTCAGCGGTTTTAAAACTGACATCAGTAATAAACGCAAAGCGTTTTTGAAAACGCCAACGAATGGTATTAATTAAGGTCGTACGAGTATTCTCGATTGAACCATAAGTCACCACAATCACATCCAGATTTGAAAAGTTGGGACGCGCAGTTTTGCGTGCCACACTGCCATAGAGATATACGCTATGTAGCTGCTCGCCTAATCCGGCACGCAAAAAAGAGACCAACTCCTTAATCGCAGGTTGATAATCAATTTGGAAAGGCTGCTTGGCATCAATAGGCGACAAGGTCATGTCGTAAAGTAACTCAACAAGTGAAACATAAAGTTATGTTCTCCTATGCGCGCGTTCGAATCAATAGCCAAATCATGACCAACCGTGTCTTGCAAGACAATTTCCACTGCACAACAACTTTTTCTTTTCAGGAGCGCATGAAGCATTTCTTTTCTGGGAAAGCATTCGTTATAATGCGCCGAAATCAAGCACAAAGGGTATTTTCCATGCCAAAGGCAAGTGAACTAAAAAAAGGTTTTGCGATTATTTCTAACGGCAAAACATTGTTAATCAAAGATATCGAAGTCACCACTCCAGGTGGCCGTGGCGGTTCTAAAATTTACAAATTACGTTGTACTGACCTAACTACAGGTGCTCGCGTCGACGAACGTTATAAATCTGACGATTTTCTTGATACGGTAGAGATGAACAAACGCAACGTTTCTTTCTCTTATGTCGACGGTGATGATTATATCTTCATGGATAATGCAGATTACTCACAATTCACCTTTAAAAAAGCCGATATCGAAGATGAACTGCTGTTTATCACCGAAGAAATTCAAGGTCTACAAGTGGTGTTGGTTGATGGTAAACCTGTTGCCATCGAATTACCGTCTTCTGTAGAGATGGTGATTGAAGAAACTGACCCATCAATCAAAGGGGCTTCTGCTTCTTCACGCACTAAACCAGCGCGTTTTGCCACGGGTCTAGTGGTACAAGTGCCTGAATATATCGCTAACGGTGATCGCATTGTGATCAATACCGCTGAGCGTAAATACATGAACCGAGCGTGAGCATGACAGACTTACTCTCTTACGATGAAGCCATCGATACCGCTTACGACATTTTCTTAGAAATGGCGGAAGATAACCTTGAACCAGCAGATGTCCTGCTCTTTGTTGCCCAGTTCGATGAGCGCGGTGCAGCTGAAGTGGTTGATATTAGTGATGATTGGGATGCGGAAGTTGGCTTTAGCGTCGATAAAGAGCGCTATGCAGAAATTTGCATAGGATTGGTCAATGAGAGTAACGACGTACTGGATGACGTTTTTGCACGTTTATTGCTAAGTCGAGATCCTGAACAAAAGTTTTGTCATATTCGTTGGAAACGTGACTAATATTCGTTTTGTTAGCCGACTAATCTAGGTTAACCCACTAACCGACAATGCCAACTCAGTACGAGTTGGCATTGTTTTTTTCCTAAAAGAAAAATCAACTTAGCGCGGCAGTTAAATAACCAAAGATCGTTATTCGACTAGTTGGTAATGAATCACATACAACTCTTCTATCCCTGGATAGATATCGCTGATCACCTGTTTTAATTCAGTTAAGGTCATATTTTCTTGCTGAGCATGAAACTCATTTAAGTCATCAAACTGGATCGGCTCAACATTGATGATTTTTAAACGGCAAAACCAACGCCCTTCTTCTAAGGTACTCACTTCAACCATAGAACCCGGTTGATAATCCTTCTCGCTTTGATCGCGAATAGTGATGACTTTTTTTCCGGTTAAAATATCGCTTTCAAATCGTGAAAAGAAAGTCATTTCTGTAGGAATGCTGGTCGAGGATGCGAGCATATTTTTCTCTCTTATTAGCCTGGAAATAGCTGACACTATAGCGAATAAGCCTAAGGCTTTAAATCGCAAAAAACATTATCTGTATAGCCCTGCGCTAAATACGAACAAATAGACTTGCTTTTTTTAGCTCGCTCATCAATCATTTGTATAGATAAATAAATGTAATGGATTTGTATGCCTACTTCACCCCTGTACCAACAAATTAAACAGCACATTATTCACCAGATCGAATCCGGCCAATGGCCAGTTGGTGAACGGATCAGCACCGAATTGGAATTAACTGAGCAATTTTCTGTCAGTCGCATGACGGTCAATAAAGCGATTCGAGATTTAGTGTCTGAAGGCCGCTTGCAACGTCGCCCACGGTTAGGCACCTTTGTCTGCGCCGCACCAGAAAAAGCCGAATCTCCACTGTTAGATATACGCAATATTGCCGAGGAAATCGTCAGTCGAGGTCAGCGTTATCATAATAAAGTTCGCGCTCATCACTCTTTAATTGCCGATGAAACTCTTGCTACTCAATTAGGGGTAATGCTCTCTACTCCATTGTTTTATAGTGAAATATTACATTACGCGAACGATCAACCATTACAACTTGAAGTTCGTTGGGTTAACCCTAGGCATGCCCCTGACTACCTTCAACAAGACTTTACTCATATTACGCCTAACCAATACCTTTCCGAGGCCTGCCCACTCAGTGCGATTGAGCATACGGTCGAAGCTTTGATCGCTGACAAACCAATCAGTGAAGCGTTGCTACTCAAAGCTAACGAACCTTGCTTGCTGCTTAATCGTCGTACTTGGAGTGGTGAGCATTTAGTGAGCTTCGCTCAGCTCTATCATCCGGCCAGTAAGTACAAATTAAGTTCGAAAATTGTCTATCCACAACCATAGAGCCGATCACATTTTTGTAACATAACCATTGCATTCATCATCCGTTAATCCTATTAATTGTATATACATTAAATCATCCTTAACGACCTAATGTTACCTGTTTGGAAAAATCGTCCTCAAACAGTCGAAAACTCAGCGATTGAATTGAGATGATCGAACGTAGCCAATGTCGCTGCAGCTTCAAGTAGCAAGGAAGTCGGTATCATCGCGAACCTCTGGCTCGCTAAGTAGGGGAAATGGAACACGTCTTAACCAATGCGCGTATAGTGAGTATGCAAGCTGGTGATATCGGCTATCAGCCCAGTGAGCCGCTTTCAATTGTCATCCGTGACGGAAAAATTGCCGACATCACCACAAACACCTTCGCCGACCATCCACAGCGAACCAATTGCCAAGGCCAGTTAGTCACTCCGGGACTGATTGATTGCCATACGCACCTTATTTATGCAGGTCAACGAGCCAATGAGTTCGAACAACGCTTAAATGGCCTCTCTTATCAGACGATTGCCGCTCAAGGGGGCGGAATCATGTCAACGGTGCAAGCGACCCGCCAAGCCTCACAAGAGCAATTAACCGAGTTAGCACTGCCTCGTTTAGATGGTTTATTACGCAGCGGGATCACCAGTGTAGAGATCAAATCTGGCTATGGGCTGACGCTTGATGATGAAATTAAAATGCTCAAAGCCGCGAAAGCGTTGGAAGCCCACCGCCGAGTGAAAATTACCACCACCCTACTTGCCGCCCACGCCGTGCCACCTGAGTTTGCCGGTAAAGCCGATAGTTATGTTGATTTCATCTGTCAAAGCATCATTCCACAAGTGGCAGAGCAGCAATTGGCAAGCAGTGTCGATGTGTTTTGTGAATCAGTAGGCTTTAATCTTAAGCAAACTGAGCAAGTGTTTCAGTGTGCCATAGAGCATGGTTTAGCGATTAAAAGCCATACAGAACAGTTGTCCAATCTCGGTGGCAGCGCTTTAACGGCGCGCTATAACGGCCTATCGGTCGATCACATTGAGTATCTCGATGAAGCTGGAGTGCAAGCATTAGCGCAATCCACGACCGTCGCGACTTTGCTGCCCGGTGCGTTTTATTTTTTACGCGAAACACGTAAGCCACCCATTGAATGGTTACGCCACTATCAAGTACCCATGGCGATTGCTACTGATATAAATCCTGGCACTTCACCATTTGCTGACCTGACCTTAATGATGAACATGGCTTGCACCTTGTTCGGCTTAACTCCGCAAGAAGCGCTGCGTGGGGTTACCACTCATGCAGCACAAGCACTGGGTGTCGCGGCAAGCCGCGGCCAAATTGCTGTCGGCTATGATGCCGATTTGGCCTTCTGGTCACTTAATCATCCTGCCGAATTGAGTTATCAAGTTGGTATCCCTTATTTACAAGCCCGTATGGTTGATGGAGAGCTCTGTCATGACTAATTCCGTTTCCCCTTCCCATCTTTATCAGTGGCAAGGTCGTGATGATGTTGAAGATGGTGAACTTGGTCAGCGAGTCCACCATGTCATGCAAATAAAACACCTTGATGAATTAACCCAAGCCTCCCACAGCGTTGCATTGGTCGGCTTTGAATGTGATGCCGGTGTTGAGCGCAATAAAGGGCGGATCGGCGCAAAACATGCACCGAATTTAATTAAACAAGCATTAGCCAATTTAGCGTGGCACCATACCAGCTCGTTATGCGATTTGGGCAATATTCACTGCCATGATGATGATTTAGAGCAGTCCCAACTCCGTTGTGCGCAGTTAATTGCTGACGGTTTACAACACTCACCAGTGATTGTGCTTGGCGGTGGTCATGAAGTGGCGTGGGCGAGTTTTCAAGGACTGGGAAAACATTTACTCAAACAAGGCATGAAAACGCCAAAGATCGCGATCATCAATTTTGATGCTCACTTTGATCTCAGATCCTTTAGCAGTGAGAAGGTATCCATCAAGCCCAGCTCTGGCACTCCGTTTATGCAAATCGCTGATCACTGTCAACAAATCGGCTGGGATTTTCATTACGCCTGCTTAGGTGTCAGCCGTGCTAACAATACGACCGCTCTATTCCAGCGTGCCGATGAGCTTGGTGTTTGGTATGTCGATGATAAAACCCTCAACGAGCGCAATCACGCTGCGTTAATTGAGAAAATGGATGCATTTATCGCCGATTGCGATTATCTCTACTTAACCATCGATCTCGATGTCTTTCCAGCGGCGACCGCCCCCGGTGTCAGCGCTCCTGCTGCCCAAGGCGTAAGTTTAGATAATTTCCATCTCTACTTCGATCATCTACTGCAACACCATATCAATAAACTGCTGATTGCCGATCTGGCTGAATATAACCCAAGCCACGATATCGATAATCAAACGGCGCGACTTGCTGCTCGTCTGTGTTGGGAAATCGCCAGTGCCATGACTCAGCACCAAGAGCAGTCACACGCTACCCCATCATCGGTTGAAGTTCAGAGCACTGACTCTCCTTCTGATGATATTTAAAGCTCAATCAAACGACTCACTTATTCCCGGCCCCCATACTGGCTGAGTGGGTCATTCATCTATCCTCGATGATAAAAAAGGGTTTGACCCGTAAACGGAACCATGAATAAGGAGCAACACCATGTCACAACCACCCAATAACGATGTTCGTTTAGATACCACTCGAACTATTCGTGCTTCGCACGGCACGACTCTGCGCGCGAAATCTTGGTTGACCGAAGCACCACTGCGCATGTTAATGAATAACTTAGATCCGGAGGTTGCCGAGCATCCCCATGCATTAGTGGTATACGGTGGTATTGGCCGCGCGGCGCGCAACTGGCAATGTTTCGATAAAATCGTCGAGGTATTAGAGCGTCTTGAAGAAGATCAAACGCTGTTAATTCAATCGGGCAAACCGGTGGCAGTGTTCCCGACCCATAAAAACGCACCACGAGTGTTGATTGCCAACTCAAACTTAGTCCCTTATTGGGCGAATTGGGAGCATTTTAATCAGCTCGATAAACAAGGACTGATGATGTATGGGCAAATGACTGCCGGCTCATGGATTTATATTGGTTCACAAGGCATTGTCCAAGGCACTTACGAAACCTTTGTCTCGGTTGCTAAACAACATTTTGATGGTCAAGCCAAAGGGCGCTGGATCTTAACCGGTGGGCTCGGTGGTATGGGCGGCGCTCAACCACTCGCGGCAACCATGGCAGGATTTTCAATGATTGCCGTTGAATGCGATGAATCGCGCATTGATTATCGTCTACGTACTGGCTATGTCGATAAAAAAGCCACTAGCTTAGATGAAGCGTTAGCCATTATTTATGAATCAGAGACGCCGGTTTCGGTCGGTTTATTAGGTAATGCCGCGGATGTTTTCCCGCAGTTAGTTGAGCGCAATATCACGCCTGATGTGGTGACCGATCAAACTTCAGCTCATGATCCACTCAATGGCTATTTACCGCAAGGCTGGAGCATGGAGCAAGCCGCGCAGCGCCGTTTAGAAGATGAAGCTAAAGTCACGGCAGCCGCTAAAGCCTCAATGGCCACTCAAGTACGAGCCATGCTCACCTTGCAGCAACGCGGCGCGGCAACCTTAGATTATGGGAATAACATTCGGCAGATGGCTTTAGAAGAGGGCGTTGCTAACGCGTTCGACTTCCCCGGTTTCGTTCCTGCTTATATTCGTCCCTTATTTTGTGAAGGCATCGGACCGTTTCGCTGGGCGGCTTTATCGGGCGATCCGGAAGATATTTATAAAACCGATCAAAAAGTTAAAGAACTCATTCCTGATAATCCTCACTTACATAATTGGCTTGATATGGCTCGTGAACGCATTCAGTTTCAAGGGCTACCAGCGCGTATCTGCTGGGTGGGTTTAAAAGACCGTCAACGGCTGGGACTCGCGTTTAATGAAATGGTCAAAAATGGCGAGCTAAAAGCGCCCATCGTTATTGGTCGTGATCATTTAGATTCTGGTTCAGTGGCAAGCCCTAACCGAGAGACCGAAGCGATGCTTGATGGCTCTGATGCCGTCTCTGATTGGCCATTATTGAATGCACTACTCAATACGGCCAGCGGCGCGACTTGGGTTTCTCTTCATCATGGTGGCGGCGTTGGTATGGGCTTTTCACAACACTCCGGAATGGTGATCTGCTGTGATGGTAGTGACGATGCAGCCGAGCGCATTGCCCGAGTGCTGCATAACGATCCTGCTACCGGGGTAATGCGTCATGCTGATGCTGGCTACGACATCGCCAAGCGCTGCGCAGCGGAACAAAAACTCGATTTACCTATGCTTAACGCAGAGTTGGCTCAATTAAAATAATAAGGATAACCCATGCATCACTTAACCATTACTCCCGGCGAGATGACGCTGAGCCAACTGCGCCACATTAACTCATCCCCTGTCTGCTTGAGTTTAGATCCAAGCGCGATTCCAGCGATTGAACAAAGCACCAAAGTGGTCGAGCAAGTGATCACGGAAGGCCGAACCGTGTATGGGATTAACACTGGTTTTGGCTTATTGGCTAACACCAAAATCGCCCCTGAAGATCTAGAAACGCTACAAAAAAGTATTGTCCTTTCCCACGCTGCTGGCATTGGCGCATGGATGGATGATGACACCGTGCGTTTAATGATGGTGTTAAAAATTAATAGCTTAGCGCGCGGCTTCTCGGGCATACGTTTATCGGTTATTGAAGCTTTAATCACTTTAGTTAACCATCAAGTCTACCCCTGCGTGCCGCAAAAAGGCTCGGTCGGAGCTTCAGGTGACTTGGCTCCTCTTGCCCATATGAGCACCGTATTGCTCGGTGAAGGACAGGCACGTTATCAAGGGGAGATCATTGACGGAGGTCAGGCACTGCGCATTGCTGGTCTATCACCGATTACTTTGGCGCCTAAAGAAGGACTGGCGCTGCTCAATGGCACTCAGGCCTCAACCGCTTTCGCGCTGCAAGGTTTATTTATGGCCGAAGATCTGTTTGCCTCGGCAACCGTCTGCGGCGCAATGTCCGTTGAGGCGGCGTTAGGCAGCCGTAAGCCATTCGACCCACGCATACATCGCGTGCGTGGTCATCGTAC
Organism: Vibrio sp. V33_P6A3T137; assembly: GCF_009904835.1. Lineage (NCBI taxonomy): Bacteria > Pseudomonadati > Pseudomonadota > Gammaproteobacteria > Vibrionales > Vibrionaceae > Vibrio > Vibrio sp. V33_P6A3T137. The sequence continues at coordinate 9,668 of NZ_WXWK01000157.1, forward strand.
CCAAATGGATGCGGCAGCCGCCTATCGTCATTTACTTGATAGTCGTAGTGAAATCGGCGATTCACATTCAGGCTGCGAAAAGGTGCAAGACCCGTATTCACTACGCTGCCAACCACAAGTGATGGGGGCATGTTTGCAGCAAATTCGCCAAACTGCAGAAGTGCTTTGCGTTGAAGCAAATGCGGTATCTGATAATCCTCTGGTGTTTGCTGATGATGGCGATATTATTTCTGGCGGTAACTTTCATGCCGAGCCAGTGGCAATGGCGGCCGATAACCTCGCCTTAGCAATAGCCGAAATCGGTAGCTTGTCAGAAAGGCGCATGGCGCTGTTGATTGATAGTGCGCTGAGTAAACTACCGCCCTTTTTGGTTGATAATGGCGGTGTCAACTCAGGGTTTATGATTGCTCAAGTCACCGCGGCCGCATTAGCGAGTGAAAATAAAACCTACGCGCATCCAGCCTCGATTGACAGTTTACCCACTTCAGCGAATCAAGAAGATCACGTCTCCATGGCAACCTTTGCCGCCAGAAGATTGCGTGATATGGCAGAAAATACGCGTGGGATTTTGGCGGTTGAATATCTCTCAGCCGCGCAAGGATTAGATTTTCGCGCGCCGCATCGCTCTTCTGAACGCATTGAATTGGCCAAGCAGATATTACGCGCCAAGGTGCCGTTTTATGATAAAGACCGCTACTTTGCACCAGATATACAACAAGCGAACGAGTTGCTTAAACAAGCGGTGCATAATAGTTTAATGCCTGAAGGACTACTGCCAAGTGTTACTCATCATGTAACCATGTGATAATCATAGGTAACATACTTATACAGGGATTGATCGGCAGATTAATCCCTGTGTTATATCAGCGCAGTCTGCATTCGATTAGCTTATAAAACGTCCGCTATTATAAACAACCTACTTCGCCCAATTACCTATTATCGGTTTTCCAAGCAGAGCTAAGACGGCAATAAGGCTCACCTCAATCGAAACGGACCAACAAATATGGCCGATCATCTCACTCCAAAACTCATAACCATTAAGATTCCATAACCATCCTACTTGTCCATCAAGATACGCTGGATGTCGAAAACCTAATGCGGGGATCAATAGACCATGCATGACCAATGTAATTATAATTCCGTACACTGCCCCATACCAAAGTCTTATCTTGGGTGCTATTGCTGAGATGAAAATATAAACAAAGGCAAAAGCAAAACTAAATAGCCAGTGATAAAGCATAACCGCACCAGGGATAGTAATGCCTTGATACACATAATCCAGCGAATGAGAGTTTACTCCTAGCCATCCTAACCAAGCATCAATATTCGCGGCAGGCGGCGATATTTCACCCGCTATACGTGGCGGCATATTAGCCTCAGTACCTGATTTTACGAGAGAACTAATAAAGCCCCCAATAAAGGTAGCAAGCACCAAAACCATGGCATTTTTTTTGTCTAAAATAAAATCAAATCTATTCATGTTTTGAGAGGACATTCTCGAGATCCTTTTTGGCTCGCGCAATTTCTTGCACTGTCAGTAGAAACACGACCATCCACTGTTGATTTCGAAGATAGCTGTGCAGTAAACATCATATGCTCATGTGATTTCAGTGTAGCTGTAGTTATCAGCATACTCCAAGATATCTTCATCTCTCTCGTATATCTTTTACTATATCTTTTACAGGATATCTTTTACAGGACACACACCAAATAAC
>NZ_WXWK01000025.1:0-11216 GCF_009904835.1 Vibrio sp. V33_P6A3T137
CTGTCTGACACTGATATCCCGAAAATAGAAACTGCCTATTGTATGACTCGTTCTCGGATTTATCTTAGGAATGACAAAGATCGTCTTCCCAATTTCTCGGCAATACACTTACCGATTTTTAGAGCAAGTGTTAGTCTTGCTCTCATTGTGAAGCGAACCAGTTTAGATAACGATGATCAAAATAGGCATTATTGGCTTGGGGGATATCGCCCAAAAAGCTTACTTACCCGTGATAACCCAACGTCCCGAGGTTGAACTGGTCTTTTGCACTCGAAATCAGCACACTCTTGCGCATTTAGCCGCTCAATATCGGATCACTGAAACCTGTACCCGGTATCAAGATCTGCTCAAATTCCAAGTCGATGCCGTGATGATCCACGCGGCGACGGCCGCTCATCCTGAGATTGCGGCTTTTTTCTTACGTCATGGCATCGCCACATTTGTCGATAAACCATTAGCAAACAGCGCGGCTGATTGCGAACAATTGTACGCATTAGCTGAACAGTACCAACAACCGCTTTATGTCGGGTTTAATCGTCGCCACCTTCCTCTATTAAATCAACATTTGGTCGGAGTACAGCAAGGCTTACGAGACGACTTACTCGGCTTACGCTGGGAGAAAAATCGCCATGCTTTACCTGGTGATATTCGTACCTTCTTGTTTGATGACTTCATCCATCCATTAGACAGTATCAATCTCTACGCTAAAGCCGATTTGCAAGACGCTTACATCACCCATCAAATGGCCGGCAAACAGTTAGCGCGTATCGATATTCAATGGCAACATGGAGCCACTTTGTTGCATGCTTCAATGAATCGACAATGTGGCATTACGAGTGAATCTATTAGTGCGCAGTTCGTTAATCAAAGTTATCAATTTCACTCTTTTTCTGAAGGCATACACTGGCAGAATAATCAGCCGCAACGACTGGCTTCGCCAGATTGGACACCGATGCTGACCAACAAAGGATTTAGCGCGATGATCGATGAATGGATCAGGGTGATACAACAAGGAAAGCTCGCCCACTCGATCATTGAGCGCAACCTCGCTAGCCACCAATTAGCCGAAGCACTCTGCGCGCGTATCACTCAATTAACCGATAGCATCTAAACGCAGACAACCTTTTATCAAACCACGCACAATGACATTAGAATTATGAACCTGAAACAACGCGCAAAATTACTGGCCGCCTTCGAGAGCAAAACCGAAGTGCCAATGCTTATCTTATCGCTCATTTATGTACTATTGGCTTTAATACCCGATGTCGCTCAGCTAGACCAAGAAGAACGCCACTTTATCAATCAATTGATTTGGTTAGTGTGGGGCGTTTTCGCCACTGAATTAGCCATTAAAATTTTGCTCAGCCAACAGCGTGGCCGCTATTTAATGCAAAATTGGCCTGATGTCTTGATTGTTGCGATGCCATTCCTAAGACCATTACGTTTTATACGTATTCTGTTTATTTTACCGAGAACCTGGCGGCAAACCAAAGCGGTCTTACGGCAAAAAACCCTCAGTTTTATTGGCTTAACCAGCTTATTAACCGTGATGCTAAGTTCAGCGTTTGTCTATTTGGTGGAGAGAGGCAGCGACAGTCCAATTGAAGATTATAGTGATGCGCTTTGGTGGGCAATGACCACCATTACCACCGTAGGCTATGGCGATATGTATCCAGTGACCGCTTTTGGCCGCGGCGTTGCGGTGTTTCTCATGTTAACGGGCATCACCCTCTTTGGTTTATTAACCGCGAGCGTGGCCTCTTTCTTTGTCGATGATAATCACCAACAGCGCCTAGATTCACAGCATCAACATAGTAATAGAACATGCAGTCAGCAACCTCGCTCCCAATTTCATCTCGCTCGGTTTCGTCAGCAGTTAAAGGACAAACATCATCTGCATCATAGTCATACTAAACACCGATAATAGTGTATTCAATCGCTCAGATAGAAAAAGCAGGTCGCATCGCCACCGGCTCTGTATCGAAGCTTATACATAAACAACTTGGAGTTGCAGGTAGGCGGCAAGTGAGTGAGTCCCCATGAGCATAGATAGAGGGTGAACAAACGTAGCCAACACTCCTGCAGCTTCAAGTAGGAAGGGTATAACGGTATTAAGCCTTAAGGTTGATAAGGTAAAGAAGAGTGGTGCAAGACGATACGAAGTTGACCTTGCTCATCTTTCTTAAAGGCCCAGCTTTTATCAACCATCGTGGTTTGCCCTTGCTTATCAACCAATATGACATTGCCCATGGTCAAGGCTAAATCACCATTAATATAAACCGCAGCATTCTCAAAACGGTATTCCTTCCAACCTTTTAAAGCAAAGCCAGAGTCTTGCGCATAATCACTATTGCCACCGACAAAATAGGCTAACGCTCCAGCCACATCGGTACGAAACGTTTGCTGACCACTGGCGAGCGTCGGTTTGAAAAGTACCGCGCCTTGTTGGTAACCATAAGCTTGATCCAACACTTGGCTGGCTAACGTTTTTGCCGCTGCATGGCCTTGCTTTTCATAAGTTTGGCTGATATTGATTAATGCCTCGCCCCATGCCTGTTGAGCATTGAGCACTTCTTGATGAGTAATATTATTGTTAACAACTGGCGAAGAAGCCTGAGCTGCCCACGGTAACACGCTGGATAATAATAGTGCTGAAATGGAAAGTGTTTTATGGATACGTTGCATAGTCTCTGCCTTACTGGTTTAGGTAATTTGAGTGACTACTGTAGCGCGCTTCAATGAACCTAAACCCTGCGCGAAGATTAACCTAAGATGAACATGGTTTACCGTGAGTGCATAAATCGCTTACTCTGCAGTTATTGACGCTATGCTGTGAGGAAATGGCTGTGTTTCGCTATCAATTATCGTTTGTATTGGCACTTTTACTGTCGCTGATTTTGGCTCAGGCAGGAGCGGCTTATTGGTCAAATCAGGTCGCTAATGAGCACATTCAGCGTGGACAAATTTCTAGCCAAATTTTGCAAAACTTCATGCAACTGAGTACCGAAAAACAACAATTGAAGATCTGGCTTGCCGAATATCTATTGATAAAAGATGGCAGTACCTTAAAACGCGACCTACGCTTTGCCAAAATTGAAGATTTACTGGAAAAGCTCAATCAGCTCACCGAACAAGCCCAGCAACAGAGTTTAACTCAGCAAGACTTTGCGGAGATCACTCAGCAAATTAAAGTCATCTCTTTATTTGAAACCAACTTCGCCAGTTTAAAACAGGCGCTACGCTCATGGGAAATCGCTAAAATCACCGATGATGATGAGCGCTGGCTGCTACTTAGCCAGTCGTTTGATCAAGTAGATAACACCGATCTTCGCCAGTTACTCAATCAAGCGATCAGTGTGCAACAACAACGTACCACTCGTTATGAAAGTGCAGCGATGAGCGCGTTATCGAATGTGAGAAGCGTGATCATCAGTCTCGCCGTGATTGGCGTGATTTTAGGTGGATTACTCGGTGGTTGGCTACTAAGGACCTTATCAAAACCGCTGGCTGAATTGGTCAAAAGCACTACCGCGTTAGAGCAAGGTCAACTGGATCACCGAATCGCCATCAGTGGCCCTTATGAGCTAAAAACCCTCGCTCGCCACTTCAACTATATGGCACAAAGCCTAGAGCAAGCTCAGCAACAGGAAATGGCTTCGCGCCAGCTGATTGAAAAAGAAGTGACCGCACGCACCCAAGAGCTCGCTCAAGCACTGCAAACCCTAGAAAAAGCCAAACATCAGCAAAAAGAGTTTTTTGCCAACGTCAGCCACGAGCTACGTACCCCTGCGACAGCGATTTTAGGCGAAGCGCAAATCACCCTACGCAGTCGTCACAATAGTGATGACGAGTATCGGCAAACTTTACAACGTATTAACGAGTCAGCGACGCATTTATCTTACCGAATTGATGACCTATTAATGCTGATCCGCCAAGATGAACAATTATTTCGGCCGACTCTCACCGCGATGACACTTGAGACCATTTGGCAAGCGGTTGGGCGGCAAGCGAACTTACTCGCCAACTCGCAACAGGTTATCGTTGAGTCGACTCATCCAGCACAAACCAATTGGCAGGCTCTGATTTGCTATACCGACTTAGATAAACTATTAATGATTATCCGTATTATTGTTGATAACGCATTACGTTATGACCCGAAAAAACAGCCACTTACACTAACGTTAATGCTCGAACCCAACCAAGTATCGTTTCAACTTAACGATCAAGGTATTGGTATCGCTAGCGATGACCTTGAGCGTATTTTTGAACGCTATTTTCGCGCTAACAATGGCAAACAATATCGTCCTGACGGACTCGGTATAGGCTTAACCTTAGCTCAGAGCATGGCTAAACAATTAAATGGCGAGATCAAGATCGCTAGCCAGCTTAATCAAGGTAGCCAAGTGACCCTTAGCTTTCCACTGGAAGAGGTTTAGCATGCGCATTTTATTAATTGAAGATGATCCCAGAATAGCAAGTTTTATCGAACGAGGCTTAAAAGCAGAAGGTCATCAGATCCAACACCTGAATGATGGCCAATACGCAGTAGAAACGGTCATCAGCTATGAACCTGATCTGCTGATTTTAGATCGCATGCTACCTCATTGTGATGGACTGACCATCTGCCAACAAATTCGCTCGGCAGGCATTGATGTACGCATCTTAATGCTCTCTGCCCTAGGCGATGTCGATGAACGAGTCAAAGGCTTGCGCACTGGCGCAGACGATTATCTTGCTAAGCCATTCCATTTTGAAGAGTTACTGGCTCGTTTAGATGCTCTACAGCGACGTCACTCTGAATCCAGTCCATTACCCACACTACAAGTCGCAGATTTAGTGCTCTGTTTGCCAACAATGCAGGTCACACGAGACAATCAACCCATTGAGTTGACCGCCAAAGAGTTGTCAATTTTGGAATTATTGATGAATAAACCTGGGCATATTTTTAGTCGCGAGCGAATTCTGGCTAACGTTTGGGGAATGCATCAAGATCCATTAACCAATGTGGTCGATGTTTACATGCGCCGATTACGCAAAAAAATTGACGACCCTTTCACCGCCCCGCTGCTCAAAACCAAACGCGGCATGGGATATTATCTACAAGCCGATCAGTAAGTGTGGCTTGGCTATGTTTGGTTTTGGCATAAGAGAGGATGGATCACTCAGTCAATACTCAACAAGCAGTCATTATCCATGTTGACAACTCTTTCAGCTCCTTTGCATACTCTGAGTGTTGCTGCGCTAATTGCTCAATGCACAAAGCAATAGCACAGCGATCATAGGGTATATGGATCATTTTTTGCGCTAATCGCTCCATCGGGTAAGGATCGAGCATATCACTGAAAATCGTCGCTTGCTGAATCACTCCTTGCTCAACATCGAGAAAGATTTCTACTCCTCCCCATGTAAAACGCTCATCCAAATGATGAGTAAAAGGTGGGGTTTGGCCAAAGTTCCAATCCCAACTGCTTTGTTTCGAAAACTTATCTTCAAAACCAGGCAAATCAGTAAACTGTTCAGGAGAAATGTACTCAACTTGGGCATCTTGTTGGTAATGCTGTAAATAAGCGTGGATGATCGCATCGCATACTTGCTGGTGGTCAATATCCGCTTTAACGCTATTAAGGTTAATCACACGAGACTTAACCGAAGTAATCCCTTTCGCCTGCAGTTTTTTGGGATCAGGGTTAAGGTAATTCGCTAAGCGGCTCATGTCCGCACTCAAGAGTAAAGTGCCGTGATGAAAGCCGCGATCAAGCGTTTCTCGATAAGCTGAGCCAGAGAACTTGCGCACCCCGTCTTCATCTTGCAGCACCAAATCATTACGTCCATTGGCCACGCCGTGAATACCCAGCTTTTGCAATCCCGCTAATACAATCTGCGTCGACACCTGTTTATCGTATTCAGGTTTGCCAGCCATAAAAGTAAAATTAGTATTGCCCAAATCATGAAAAACCGCGCCACCACCCGTCTGTCGGCGCGCCAGTTTCACTCCATCGTGTTCCATGCGCTCAGTTCGGCACTCTCGCCATGGATTTTGCGCTCGTCCAATAACGACAGTATCGGCATTGCGCCACAAAAACAGGATACGCTGATCGGCGGGCATCGAGCGGAAAATCGTATCTTCAACCGCTAAGTTAAACCAAGGATTGGTTGATTCAGAAATAAGAATACGGGTACGAGTCATGTCTACTTCACATTGATATTGAACAAACCGTTATCGTACTGAGCATGACTCAAGATAGCGAGCAAAAATCCGTGGGCTCACTAGGAAAATTGAGTTTGTTGAAAACTGGGGCGCTGTGTGATTTGTGCGTACCAGCTTGCTAACTGTGGATAAGAGCGTTGCCAATTCAGCTTACTCAAACGAAAATCGAGATAAGCTAATCCTACTGCAATCGAACAATGGGCAGTGGTGAATGGTTTGTTAGCAAACGGTAAGCATTGACTTTCAAGCTGAGTCAACATTCTCTGTATGGCATGCTGACGACGCAAAGCCAATTCACCTCCATCGGGCTCACCATATTTATTGGCGATCACCGTCTGAAAAGCGCTATCCATTAATGCTTGACCTAGACCTAACCATTGCATCACTTGCTCATCATCATCCATTCTCGGCGCACAAGGAGAGTGAATATCCAAGTATTGCAGGATAAGTAAGGTTTCACTCAAGGCAAGACCTGCGTCCGTGATTAACACGGGAACTTTTGCCGCTGGGTTAACCTGCAAAAGTGTATCCGGTGAAGCCCACGGATCGACCATGGCTAAATTTAACGGAATTTGTTTTTCTAGTGCACAAATGCGCACTAACCGCGCATAAGGGGAAGTGGCATTTAAATAAAGCGTTAACATGACTGTTTCACCGATTTTGATCGAAAAAATGGGCTTGCCCAGATACAAAGCAAACCGAATAACATTAATAGTGCCGCCGTGATAAATAGCGGGGCGTACTCACCTACTTTCTGATAATAAAAGGACATGCCCCAACCCGATAATGCTTGTAATAAAGCAAAGCCAGCCGTTGCCCTACCCCAATAATATTGATGCCGTGTCGTGCCAACTAACTCAGCAATTCGGCCTGCGGTTAACGCGACAATACCTGGTGTCAATGCTCCGACGATGAAAGCTGAACAAAACAGTAACACAGGCATCGCGGTCAGCACTGGCAAAAGAATGGCGAACGCTTTGAGTGCGTAAGCAACCCAGAGCGCTCTGTGCCAAGATAATTGCGATACCAACCATTTGGCAATCAATGGCCCGCTAAGACAGCCACCGCCAAACGCAAACCACAACCATAACGCTTGTGGTTGCGTGAAGTTCCGCTCACGAACCAAATAATCAACCCAAAAAATGGTGTGCGGAATAAAACCGGCGGCATCAAGCGCATAAGCAGCAATCACTAACCAAACAGCGCCAGTGGCAAAAGACGATGAAGGTTCCGAGGATAAAGATGGGTGAGATATAGCAGGCAGTTGCCGTAAGCCGAATATCATCACAGCACTAATACACAAAGAGAGACTACCGATAGCTAACCAGGTTATCGAAAGACTAAAACGAAGTAGGAGCGGGATAATCGCAGAAGAAAGTACTACACCTAAACCTATGCCCATGAAGATCATAGTCATAACCGCATTGCGATAATTTTTATGGCTATGCAGCAAAGCGAATGCTGGGCCAATGACCATTAAATGTCCACCAGCAACACCAGCAAGAACACGCCAACCAGCAACCCACAGATAGTGGATAGGCAAAAAACAGACAAAATAACTAACACTGACCACCAAAGCAGCAACGGTCAATAATAAGCGATCTCCGACCTGCTGCGCTAAACGATGAGCACTCAAGGCACCAATCAAATAGCCCAGTAAATTCAAGCTACCGAGGTAACTGGTCTCAACGACCGAAAACCACCCCTCGCTCGATAACATCGGTATTAAAGGGGTAAATGCAAAGCGAGATAAGCCGATGCCAATCAGCGTCGAACTCATACCAACCATCAATACTAATAAGGTATTCGTTGATCGCATATTAAAGCTCATTCAGCCATTTAATGTTCACTCTGCTCATCGATTCCTTGACTCATGAGTTAATTTGGCCGGTCAGCAATGATGGTTCGATATAATCTATGCTAAACGCCATAAGTAGAAAGCAACCACAAAAAGAAACCATAAGCTAACAAATAACCAACAAATTAGCATCTTGATGATGCAAAGATCTGCCCTACTGCACATTTATTACTAAGCACGCTATACTTGGCAGCTCAATCATCACTTATGCTATTTTTATGCACACAAACGATCCGCATGCGCAGCCGCATAATCCTTTACACGGCCTAACCTTAGAAAAAATTCTGACTCAATTGGTAGAACATTATGGCTGGCAAGGATTAGCGCAACGAATTAGCCTAAACTGTTTTAAAAGCGATCCGTCAATCAAATCTTCCTTGAAGTTTTTACGTCGTACAGAATGGGCAAGAAGTAAGGTGGAAAATCTCTATATTGAGACCTTTCATTAAACCATATACCCAAACAACTTGGAGTTGCAGGCAGGCGACAAGTGAGTGAGTCCCCATGCACATAGATAGGCAATGTGATTGGGTGAACGAACGTAGCCAATACCGCTGCAGCTTCAAATAGGAAGGGGATAGATTAAATAAAGGGCTGAGCAGCCCTTTATCTACTATAGACGTGACATTATGAAAGGATATTGTTGTACAATTTGAATAATTAACAGCTCAATTGCTTAAGTCGCTCACCAATAGCTAACTCTAACTCATCTAACCATTGATAACGTTTGGTATACAGGCGACGTTTATTACGGTTTAAGGTCTCGATCTCTTTACGTGCTGGCATCATCGCAACGCGATACCTATAACGACTGATTTTCTCTGCCTCATATTCTGTCCATAGCTCATCATAATCAAAACTGACTTTATTACGCTTAGAACCAATATAACGCAGCGCTTGGTAAATATGGCCGCGATTAGAAATCGCATAACAGCGCTCAACACCCAACTGACGAGATACTAATAAGGCTAACTCAACCATTAATGCTTTCGTCCGTAAGCCGTGAACTGTACGCGTTAAATCTTTAATGATTTGCTGACGATTTTCAATCTTTTCACTTGGACCTTGCAAAGCTCCAATATACACCGTTTTACCGTGATCAGAAAAATGAAAGCTAATCGAATAAATAGTAGTCCCCGCTTGATTCACTAAGTTTAAACCAATCGATCCCTCACGACTGGCTCCTCGGTTTAAACGGATATCATAGGCTTCGCCATTTTTATCTTCGATAGATAATAAGCTCACACCTTGATCAGACATGATCTCCGTACAACGCTCACCAAAACGCTCAGCGACAAATAAAAAATGCTGCTCAAGGAACTCCACTCTTTGCATTAGCGATAAATCAACACAGAGGTAGGGTTTAAGTGGTCTTTCTAATAGCTGTGGATTGTCATTCAGCACCTTAGCGAGAATAGGCTGCTCAACCAGTGATAACATCCGCCGCACAGCTTGGGGATGCAGCAACGCCCACAAACGAAAACGCCAGTTCTTACGAATACGATCCCAGCCTTTGCTCTCTGGATAAATTTTTGCTGCCCATTCGGGTAGATCGCTTTGGATATTAGTCAACATAGTATTGATTACTCACACTTCGTCAGTGGTGGGATAAATCACTCACCAGAGTAAATAGACATAGAGCGCAATTATACAGCGTTTTATTGCTTCATACTCGGTAACTAATGTATGGGATTGTATGGACAAATAATCCTTATTATACAATAGCTTAAAAATAATCCCCCAATAAAAAACCATCAAAAAGACGGAAAATGACCCAATCCTCATATTAATCAAAATAACCAAGACAGAAGGTGACATATGCAGACAGTTATTGGTTCAGGTTTTAGGTAGACTCCATTCATAAGATATTTTTATCTTCATTTCATCTCTGTAGTTAAAGAATAAGAATAGGCTCAACATGTTACAGATTGCTTTACTACTTTTAGGTTCCGACTTTGTTAAAAAACACTCACTTTACCTATGGCTTTTCGGAATTCTGTGGGTAATGACTGGTGCCTTTATCTTTTTTGATGGATTGAATCAACAGCTATTATTCCCTAAAAATACCTTTGGTCTTATTTTATTATTTGAAAGCTTAATGACCTTAAGCATTGCTCTATGCAGCATAAAAAATAAAAACCACTTACTATTATGTAAGGGAATTGTTTTTTTATTTTTTTCCTATATTTTATTAATGAATAATGGATACAGTAACGAAATTATCTCAGCGATTTTTGTTCTCGCTTATTTTATTACCGGATCCTTTGCTATGGCTTCTGCTTGGATCGTCCGATTCTATCGATGGAAAATTACTCTTGCATGGGGAATATTCCAAATGTTGTTTTCATTTTTTATTTTAACTCATCATCAATCGACACTATCTTTTTTTATCGGTTTAATTATGATTGGGACTGGCGTAAGTGCTTTATCGATTGCTACTCGATCTCGTTATATAGAAAAAGGATTAACCATATTTCAGATTATCAACCCTAAGTTATCTCTCGACTCTATCAAACAGAACACCGTATCGAAGGTATCACATCGAGCCACTCAATCTCTCCAACAGCCTTTAACTATTCATATTTGGACACCTGTCGGTTCAGCAAGCACGCCTCCTTTACCACGTCCAATTATTAATCGTTATATTGCTGCAGTTGATAAAAATGGTACTATTTCGACCGGTCACGCCTCATTAGAGTTACCCTCTGAGCTTTATGTAAGCTTATACCCAGAGGAAGATATCGATCGCAAAGCGGCTGACTTTTTTCGCTTATTAAGAGCAACGCCAGATAATAATGTACCTGGACGGTTTTTATCAGACTATCAAACTGAAGCTGCCGACTGGTGTGAATCCGATCAAAAGATTATGTTTGAACATTATAATCGCGATGCTTTGCTAAATTTTTGGAAAAGTTATCGTCAATATCCGATTTATAATATAACGCATCAGAATTGCTCTAGTACGGTTGCTTATGCTTTAGAAGCGGCCTTAGAAGGTATTCTAGCTCGGCCAAATCAGAATTTCTTATCTCTATTAAAAATAATGTGTACTCCAGAGTTATGGATCGCCGCACAAATAAGAAGACGAGCGCTAATGATGGCATGGACTCCGGGCTTGGTCATGGATTATTCTCGCGCACTACATCGTAT
>NZ_WXWK01000119.1:0-11154 GCF_009904835.1 Vibrio sp. V33_P6A3T137
GCCTTGTGTTGCACAAGGTGATAACTCGAAAAAAATTGATCTAGAACAATTTTTCGCCGGTATTGGTGGGCTAAACCAGCATAAACTTGATCTAATGCAAACTACGCTTTGTTTAAGTCGCTATATTACCTCTTGTCATCTCGTTAGCTCTAGTAGCTAACATGTTGAGCAAGATGACACTTCCTTTTGAAGGCTGACTTTACTTTCTCCTAATCAGGAAACTGATTATTTCAATTGGCTTAGGTTAATTGCTTTGTATAACATTCCAACCACACAGCTTTGTGTGGTTTTTTTTGCTTGCTTTCGCTGCCGCAATCACGTTTATTTAAACAGTTGTTTGATTGATGTAACAATTTGATTACAATGCTTCTCAGGTCAGACCTCTTATTCTAAGGAGAAATAATGGGCAAGCAGGAAGTCAGAACACGCTCAGGAGAGCGTGTTGCTATTGTTGCAGGTATTCGTACCCCTTTTGCACGTCAAAGTACGGAGTTTGCGCAAGTACCCGCGATAGATTTAGGCAAGATGGTGGTTAATGAACTGCTCACTCGAACCGACATTGATCCACAACTCATCGAACAGTTGGTTTTTGGCCAAGTGGTTCAGATGCCTGAAGCACCCAATATTGCTCGGGAAATTGTGCTAGGCACGGGGATGAATATTCATACTGACGCTTACAGTGTGACGCGTGCTTGTGCAACCAGTTTTCAATCTGCGGTTAACGTCGCTGAAAGTATCATGGCTGGTATTATCGATATTGGCATCGCTGGTGGCGCGGATTCCTCTTCCGTTTTACCGATTGGCGTTTCTAAAAAACTGGCAGCGAGCTTATTAGCGCTCAGTAAAACGAAAACACTGAGTCAAAAATTCAACGTATTAAAGTCATTATCAGTTAAAGATTTAATGCCAGTTCCGCCTGCCGTTGCCGAATATTCGACAGGGTTATCGATGGGACAGACCGCTGAGCAAATGGCGAAGTCGCATGGTATCTCACGCGCGGATCAAGATGCTTTAGCGCATCGTTCTCACACCTTGGCTGCCCAAGCATGGAATGAAGGCAAGATAGCCGGTGAGGTGATGACCGCTTTCCCTGAGCCGTATAAGAAGTGGCTCGATAAAGACAATAATGTGCGTTTTGATTCTACTTTAGAGGGTTACGCTAAGCTTCGCCCCGCTTTTGATCGCCAATATGGCAGTGTGACCGCGGCTAACAGTACGCCGCTCACTGATGGTGCGGCGGCCATTCTGTTAATGCGTGAAGGGCGAGCCAAAGAGCTGGGCTTGGATATTCTTGGCTACATTCGCTCTTATGCATTTTCGGCGATTGGCGTTGAAAAAGATATGTTGATGGGGCCTTCCTTCGCGACGCCATTAGCGCTAGAGCGAGCTGGGATCGAACTGAAAGATTTAACATTAATCGATATGCACGAAGCGTTTGCGGCGCAGACCTTAGCCAATGTGAAAATGTTCGCTAGCGATAGTTTTGCTCAGCAATACTTGGGCCGCAGTAAAGCGATTGGTGAAATTGATATGGATAAATTCAATGTGCTTGGTGGTTCGATTGCTTATGGTCACCCTTTTGCGGCGACGGGAGCGCGAATGATCACGCAAACCTTGCGTGAATTACAACGTCGTGGTGGTGGGCTAGCATTGAATACTGCTTGTGCCGCTGGTGGCTTAGGTGCGGCAATGATTTTGGAGGTTGAATAATGAGCGAGGCAAAAGCATTTCACTTAACGATTGATGAGCAGCACATTGCTTGGCTCGCGATTGATGTTCCCGGTGAAAAAATGAACACTCTTCAGGCCGCATTTGCCGATGAGATGTTGGCGGTATTTAAGCAGCTTAATGAACAGAAAAAACAGCTTAAAGGCTTAGTCATCCATTCGTTAAAGCCAGATAACTTTATTGCCGGTGCGGATGTTCGAATGCTGGATGCCTGCACTTCTGCTCAAGAAGCACAGGCCTTAGCCACGCGCGGACAGCAGATGTTCCAACAGCTAGAAGACTTACCATTCCCTGTTGTAGCTGCGATTCATGGCCCTTGCTTAGGCGGAGGATTAGAGCTGGCACTGGCGTGTGATTATCGTGTGTGTACGGATGATGATAAAACACGTTTAGGTTTACCTGAGGTGATGTTGGGTTTACTGCCCGGATCGGGGGGAACGCAGCGTTTACCTCGTTTAATAGGTCTACTTCCTTCGTTAGATTTAATTTTGACCGGTAAACAACTGCGCGCTAAAAAGGCTTATAAACTAGGCGTCGTTGATGCTTGCGTGCCTCAGAGTGTCTTATTAGAAGTGGCGTTACGTTTTGTCGGTGACAATAGTAAGAAACGTCGCCAAGCTAAACCATCTTTAAAAGAAAAACTGCTTGCTAATACGGGCCTTGGCCGCAAAATTATTTTTGACCAAGCGAGCAAGAAAACCGAACAGAAAACGCGCGGCAATTATCCTGCGGCTAAGGCCATTTTAGAAGTCATTGAGCATGGACTGGATAAAGGGTTGAAAGCAGGTTTGGAGCAAGAAGCGAAACGCTTTGGTGAGTTGGTGATGACCAATGAATCTAAAGCATTACGTTCGATATTTTTTGCTACCACGGAAATGAAAAAAGAGCACGGTAGTGATGCTGAGCCTAAGTCAGTCAAACACGTTAGCGTGTTAGGTGGCGGCTTAATGGGGGCGGGGATCAGCCATGTTAGCGTGGCTAAAGCAAAACTGCCGGTCAGAATTAAAGATGTTTCTAACGACGGCATTCTTAATGCTTTGAGCTATAACTACGGTCTATTTGAGAAGCAGCGTAAACGCAAAATCATCAGTAAAGCGCAACTGCAAAATAGCATGATGCAATTGGCTGGTGGTACGGATTTTAGAGGTTTTCAGCAAACGGACGTGGTGATCGAAGCGGTCTTTGAAGATTTGGCGCTTAAACAGCAGATGGTGGCCGATGTCGAGCAACACGCTCAGCCTAGTACTATTTTTGCAACCAATACTTCTTCTTTACCGATTGGGCAGATTGCCGAAAAAGCCACTCGGCCAGAAAATATCGTCGGCCTACATTATTTTAGTCCGGTTGAAAAGATGCCATTAGTCGAAGTGATCCCACATAGCACGACGTCACCTGAAACGATAGCGACCGTGGTGGCGTTAGCGAAAAAACAGGGCAAAACCCCGATCGTAGTCAAAGATCGCGCTGGTTTTTATGTTAACCGTATTCTAGCTCCTTATATGAATGAAGCGGCTAATGTACTGATGGCTGGCGAAACGATAGAAAAAATCGATAAAGCGTTACTGAACTTTGGTTTCCCCGTTGGGCCAATTACGTTATTGGATGAAGTAGGGATCGATGTTGGCTCAAAAATTATGCCTATTTTGGTCAATGAGCTTGGGCCGCGTTTTAAGGGACCGGACGTATTTGAGGTTTTATTAAACGATAATCGTAAAGGACGAAAAACAGGCAAAGGCTTCTACAGTTACAAAAAAGGCAGTAAGAAAAAAGAGGTCGATAAGTCAGTTTACAAATTGTTGAATCTAACTCCAGAATCAAAGTGGGATGAGCAAGAGATTGCCATGCGTTGTGTGTTACCGATGCTCAATGAAGCGGCTCGTTGTTTGGATGAGGGGATTATCCACTCGCCACGTGACGGCGATATCGGGGCGATTTTTGGGATTGGTTTCCCTCCTTTCCTTGGTGGCCCTTTCCGCTATATGGATCAAATTGGTTTGGATAAACTGATTGAGCAAATGAAGCAACACGCTCAAAAATACGGTGACCATTTCGCACCGTGCGATGCGTTAATTACTCGAGCGAGTGTAGGGAAGCTTTTCTACTCATAAGCGATGCTCGATTAACAACTGAAAAAAGAGGAGAGTGGTCAATCGCCACTCTCCTCTTTATTTCTAACCATCGATCAGTGGATGTGATAAGCAATAACAAAATCAATAAATAGACGGACTTTTTCTGGTAAATGATCTTTATGATTGTACAGCATATAAATGTCTCGCGGGTTAGCACTCCAGTCGGGTAAGACGCGCACCAAACTACCATCTGCAAGAAATTCTTTTAACATCACATCAGGCATTAAAGTAATACCTAATCCATCCGAACAAGCGCTGCGCACCACGTTGAGGGTACTGGCTTGAAACCTTCCCACATCGTTATTGATGCACGTTTCCCCTTTATCATTACACAGTTGCCATTTGAGTAATGGATCGCCTTTCAATAGGGAATATTGGCTGAGTTGTTCAGCGTGAGTGGGTGTGGGATGTTTGGCTAGATAGAGAGGGCTGGCGACTAAAATATCTTTAACTTCACTGATCTTTCTGGCGATCAAACTGGAATCACGTTGTGGCCCGACTCGGAAAATAACGTCCCATTCGGTAGGATCGAGTTGAACGGCATGATTACTGGTCGTTAATTCAAGATTAATATCCGGATACTGATGCATAAAGGCGTTAAACATCGGCATCATCATCCGCTTGGTTAAATTTTCTGGTGCGGAAAGTCGAATTGTGCCTGATGCTCCACGACATTCATCAGTGATCGCTTCCGCCATGCTGGCTAAACGTTGTAGTAACGGTGAACAATCTCTGAAAAAACGTTCCCCAGCTTCAGTTAAAGTCAGCTTTCGAGCATGCCGATTGAGTAATCTCAGATTTAAGGAATCCTCCAAAGCTTGAATGCGTCGGGTAATTGTCGCAACCGGGATCATGGTTTTACGCGAGGTCGCGGTATAGCTGCCGTGTTCAACAACCAGTCGAAAAAGGTTTAAGTCATCTAATTTCATTGTTCCTGACACATTATTTTACCGTTTTAGTTAATTTATACGGATATCAGCAAGTAAGGCTTGAGTCATATCAACTTGTAGAACGATTTGTCGACTCGCTCTATTTTTTTGTTCATCTAATGATAGATTGATTAGCGTTATGATATCGAGTTTTGTACATTATCGTGTTTATTGTTGAAGTGTAGTCGGCTGGTTATCTTGGCCAGTAAACTCACGCTAATCATACATATAGTATGTGATGCAGATAAAAAGTGGAATATTTGTATAAATGTCGTTTCAAGACTATTTTTAATGAGCAAGTACACGATGTTATTCGTAGGGTTTGGTAGAAGATGAATCAGGTAACGTCGGTGAGTCATGGCTAATCAATCAGGTAGCTTAAATGGGTGCTAGGTAGCCTGAGCATATGAGCTAATCATACGAATCGTGAGCACATAGTGGAGTAGGTGCTATGTATAAAGATTACATTAAAGCTAGGAATCTATCGGACGGTAATGCTGGCCAAGAGAAAATGATCATGCTGGTTGATGATGACCCTATTTTCAGGCGAGTGACCAGTGGTTATCTGGCAGCGAAAGGGTATAAAGTCGTTGAAGCTAAAGATGGTTTAGATGGATTGAAAAAGCTACGTTCAAACGAGCCAGATTTATTACTGTGCGACCTTTCTATGCCTGTATTAAACGGTATTGAGTTTGTTGAAGAGGTAAGTTTGGAGTATCCATCGTTGCCAATGATTGTCGTGTCAGCCACGGGAGAAATGTCGGATGTGGCCAAAGTGCTTCGCTATGGCATCAAAGATTTTTTACCCAAACCGATTGGTAATCATGAAAATCTCAGTTGTGCGATTGAAAATACATTAGAAGATGCGATGCATCATCTTAATGATCAACGTGACTTTTCGAGCCAGTGGTTTCGAGTCGACGGTGGCGGCGAGCTTCCGGAAGAGCAAGAGTTGCATTGGCATCTTGAGCATTTACGAGAAAACCCCAATACGGCCAGAGAGTTACTACAAGCCCTGTTGCCTGATAATGACACTTCACAAGGTGCTTGGAAGTGCAGCTACCGATTATTACAGTCGACAGAAGCCATGCCATTAGTGTTTGATTATGCTTGGTTAATCAATGGGCAGTTTGCTTTTTACATCGTTGATTCGTCGAGTGATCAGCAATTAGGGGTCGCGAGTACATTATTGATCCGCGCTTTATTTAATGACTATTTGCGTAACTTGCGTAGTTTCAGCGCTGATTTAAAAGATCTGGCCGAAATCTTTGAACGAGGTATCGAGTGCTCTGAAGGTGGCGTGCCTGTTTGTGCCTTATTTGGTATTGCTGATTTGACCGATAAGACTTTGTCCATTTTACCTGCGGGATTAGCATGCCATTGGTCTAATGGTTATCTCTCTCAGTCAATTGCTCCCGGTGTAAAATTAGGGGATAATTGCTTAAAGAACTTCATTACCAAAGACTTACCTATCCAAAGTGCTTGTAAAGTATCGATCAGTTGTCTTGGTTCCAGTAGTTTTACATTAGATATTTATCAAGGTAATAAGAGTTAACAGCCTTTACCGATGGTATATTCACTCAATGTTCAGCGAGGCCCATCATCAATATTCGTCATGTTTTACTCAATGTTGTTGGTGGCCTTAGCGTAGCACTTGGCCTTCTGGGTGTGGTGTTACCCCTGTTGCCAACCACACCATTTTTATTGCTCGCTAGCGCTTGTTTTGTGCGTAGTAGCCCTAGGTTTCACTCATGGTTACATCGGCATGCTACACTAGGGCCAATGTTACTTAATTGGCAACAGAATCGCGCCATCTCGAAACGAGTAAAATGGCGAGGTGCTTTATGCATGATGGCGAGCTTTGCTTTGTCTATTGCTATCGTTCCTCTAATGTGGTTAAAAATAATGCTTTTGGGATTATTAGTGATACTGCTTAGTTGGTTTCTTCGCTTACCTACGTATGAGTTGGTTGCTAACCAACAAGAAAATCACTAGCATTACTGGGAAGTGTGCCCGCTCTTCGAGTGGGCTTTTGCTTTTCAATCGACGTGCAGTTTGATGTGCACGTATAAATTCTCATTCTAGATCATGGTGATATTTATCATGGTCAATCAATCGAAGTTAATGTAGCTATGACAACCGAAACTCTTACTCTTATCAAATCTAGCATTAAAACCATTGCTGACTATCCAAAGCCAGGGATTCTCTTTCGCGATGTCACCAGTTTGTTGGAAGACGCTGTCGCTTATCAAGCCACCATTCGTTTGTTGGTTGAAAAATATCAAGCCATGGGGTTCAACAAAGTGGTGGGTACGGAAGCGCGTGGATTTTTGTTTGGAGCGCCATTGGCTTTAGAGCTTGGGGTAGGGTTTGTTCCTGTTCGTAAACCTGGAAAGCTGCCGCGTAAAACGCTCGCCCAATCGTACGATTTAGAATATGGCACGGATACGTTAGAAATTCACGTCGATGCCATCAAACCAGGCGATAAAGTGTTAGTTGTCGACGATTTACTGGCTACTGGTGGCACGATTGAGGCGACAACACAGCTTATTCGTCAATTAGGCGGTGTTGTTCAACACGCTGCATTTGTGATTAACCTGCCGGAAATCGGTGGTGATAAACGTCTTGAAGCTTTAGGGTTAGAGGTATACAGCATTTGTGAGTTTGACGGTCACTAAATATCCATAACGGAAGGTTTCATGAGTTATCTTGCTTTAGCACGAAAATGGCGTCCTAACACATTTAAAGCGGTGGTAGGGCAAGCTCACGTATTAACCGCTTTAGAAAATGCACTAACACAGAATCGTTTGCATCATGCGTATTTATTTAGTGGTACTCGTGGCGTGGGAAAAACCACGATTGGGCGTTTATTTGCCAAGGGCTTAAACTGTGAAACAGGCATTACCGCTACCCCTTGCGGTCAATGTGCGACCTGCAAAGAGATCGATCAGGGGCGTTTTGTTGATTTATTAGAAATTGACGCCGCATCGCGCACCAAAGTTGAAGATACTCGTGAGCTGCTTGATAACGTCCAATACAAGCCGGCGCGCGGACGCTTTAAAGTCTACTTGATCGATGAAGTTCATATGCTTTCTCGGCATAGCTTTAATGCTTTGCTGAAGACATTAGAAGAGCCACCAGAGTACGTCAAATTTTTGCTGGCGACGACGGATCCACAGAAATTACCGGTTACGATTTTATCACGCTGTCTACAATTTCATCTTAAGCCGATCAGTGTTGAGAATATTCGGCAACAGCTTGAACATGTATTGCAAGCCGAAAATGTAAACAGCGATAGTAAGTCACTCGCCATGATCGCGCATGCCGCGGATGGCAGTATGCGCGATGCGTTAAGTTTAACCGATCAGGCTATTGCGCTCGGTAACGGTGTTATCGAACACAGCGTGGTTTCGCATATGCTCGGTACACTGGATACCGATCAAGCATTGCATTTATTGCAAGCGATCAGTAGCCAGCAACCACAGAGCATGATGGCGTGTATTGAACAATTAGCCAGTAATGGGGTTGAATGGGATGGATTGCTCCAGCAATTAGCAACCCAGTTGCATCGTATTGCTATGTGCCAAGCCTTACCCAGTAGCGTTGATAAAGCTCAGCCTGATGCCGACGCTATTGAACATTTAGCTAAAATACTAGCCCCACAAGACGTGCAACTCTATTATCAAATTGTATTAAAAGGGCGGGCGGATCTTCCGTTGGCTCCAACGGCGCGAATTGGTATTGAAATGGTTGCACTACGTATGATGGCGTTTCGACCGACATCGGTTACGGTGAGTCATAGCTTAGCAATGCCAACCGCCGAACCGGTTTCTGATAACACAGCTCAGCGTTCGGTTGCTCAAATGCAGGGTCCAGTGACTGCACCGGCAACATCACCTCAACCTGAGGTAGTGAATGTTCAACCCGCGATGAAAGAGCCAGAGCCGACAGTTGTTCAGCCAGAGACGCGAGCACAAGAACAAGCGGTTGTTATTCCACCTGTCGCCGGCTTACGTCATCAGTTGCGCTCTCAGCGGCAAGGGCTGACTCCGAAAAGTACGCCAGTAAAAAAGCCTGATGCGGTATCTGCAAAGCCGACTTCGATTTTAGATCGTGTAGCACAGCGAGCTCAATCGACTTCAACGCCGATACCGCCGAATGAGTCTTTGATATCTCATCAAGAGCCAACCGAGCAAGAGTCCGTTTATCAATGGCGGCCATCAACCAGTACGGTAGAGAGTGCCAGTCAATCCACTCACAATGAATTGATGCCCACACAAATCAAGCGAGCGTTAGAGCACGAAAAAACACCAGAAATGATCGAGAAATTGATCATTGAAGCCGCGGAGCAGGACTCATGGGCCAAGCTGATCTCTCAGTTAGAGACGGCTAAATTAGTGGAACAACTTGCCTTGAATTCAACATTTCATAAGCAGGGAACCCATATTGAGCTGACGCTTCGTCCTTCTCATGCTCATTTGAATACCGATAAGGCTCAGAGTGAACTTTTACAAGCCCTCAATGACCAATTACAAGAAGAGTGTCATTTAAGTATTCATATTGGTGAATCCGGTGAAACACCGCTTGAGCTGAGAGAACGTCTTTATCAAGCAAAGCTCACTCAGGCGCTAGAAAGTTTGAAACAAGATACCAATGTACAATTTATTGAGCGACGTTTTCATGCTCAGCTTGATCATGACAGCGTGAGGCCAGTTTAACCAGTGGGGTTGAGATTTTCTATTTTCACCCCCACTTATCGTAGAACAATTGAATAAAACCAGAGAGATAATCTATGTTTGGTAAAGGCGGTATGGGCAACTTAATGAAACAAGCCCAGCAAATGCAAGATCGTATGCAAAAGCTACAAGAAGAAATCGCTAGTATGGAAGTGGTCGGTGAATCTGGCGCTGGATTAGTAAAAGTGACCATCACTGGTAGTCATAGCGTACGTCGCGTTGAGATTGATCAAAGTTTAATGGAAGATGACAAAGAGATGCTGGAAGATTTGATTGCAGCAGCGTTCAATGATGCCGCTCGTCGTGTGGAAGAAACACAAAAAGATAAAATGGCCGCTGTCACTGGGGGTATGCAATTACCACCAGGTATGAAAATGCCATTCTAATCAATAAGTAGGTTAGTAATGCGAACCAGTCATATGCTGGAGCATTTGATGGAGGCCTTACGTTGTTTACCTGGGGTTGGCCCCAAGTCAGCGCAACGTATGGCCTTTCATTTGTTACAGCGAGATAGAAAAGGTGGCTTGCAGTTAGCGGAAGCGCTGAATCAAGCCATGGTCGAAGTGGGACATTGTGCTGAGTGTCGAACGTTCACTGAACAAGAAGTGTGCGATATTTGTCGTAATCCGAAACGACAAGAAAATGGCCAACTTTGCGTCGTTGAAAGTCCTGCGGATATTGCAGCATTAGAAGCCACGGGACAATTCTCAGGGCGTTATTTTGTACTGATGGGACATTTATCGCCGTTAGATGGTATTGGTCCTAGTGATATCGGTCTTGATACGCTGGATTTTCGACTCCAAAAAGGTGGTATTTCTGAAGTGATTCTCGCTACCAACCCTACGGTAGAAGGGGAAGCGACGGCACATTATATTGCAGAGTTATGTCATGAGCATCAGGTCAGTGCTAGTCGCATTGCACACGGTGTTCCTGTTGGTGGAGAATTAGAATTGGTCGATGGAACAACATTATCCCACTCGCTACTGGGAAGACAAAAGTTTAATACGACCTTTTAGTTCCCACTGCCTACCTTTGAGAACCTCGAAACAGACCGATTAGCTTTGTTTTGAGGTTTTTAACAATTCCCTTGATTTTTATCTATTACACTAATTATAAGCAATGGTTATAATTAGTGTAATAGTCTGCAGAATAATGATGTGATGCCTTATATTTATCAATGGCTAATGTCACTCTTAATCAATCCATAAGTGATGGGCCACCTAATGAAAAAATATACGAGTCATCGATATTGCTCTTCAATAATTATCTCGCTTTTTTTTGGCTGCTTGTTATGGAGTTCTTTCACAATTGCGAAGGATAGTACATCTCCACCGTTGATTATTGCTACCACAAACAGTTGGCACCCTTATTCTTATACGAATGATAAAGGTGAGGCAATGGGGGTGTTAGTGAACTTTTGGCAAGAATTCTCACAACTTACAGGTATTCCAGTTGAATTCAAAGTTAATAGCTGGCAAGAATCTTTAGATGATGTATTGACTGGTCGAGCGGACGCGCATGTAGGTATGGTTCGTTCTGACAAGCGAGAGCAATCTTTTGATTTTATTGAGCCTTTATTTACGATTGATACTAAATTATATTTTAATCGCTCCTTATTGGAAGAATTTTCAG
>NZ_WXWK01000052.1:0-11041 GCF_009904835.1 Vibrio sp. V33_P6A3T137
GTTATGTAGTGTATTACCGATCGTCCCACCAGCATATTCACTACTAATTAATTGATTGCTTTTTAATTCCTGATAAAGCGCTTCTGCCGCCTCGTCATTGATCACTAAAGAGTGGCCTTTACTTAGTCCATAACGCTCAATCAGCTCAGAATCCACTTTCGCTTCAATGTCGACCAAAGTTTGATCAATTCCAATAATGTGTGTACGGGACATTTTTTTATTTTCTTGCGCTTGGATAACCAGTGGATCGCGAGCATGGACAGGAAAATAATGTTTAGATTTACGTTGGCCAGGAAATTTCATAGCGTCAATTCGGCTTGGGAATAAAAAGATGGGCGATTCTAACTCGCTCTCCACTAAAACAGCAACTAACAGAAACGAGGCAAACGTTTTCGTTGTGGTTTTTATTTTTGTCTGTGTTGGCTTATGCACCTTTGCGAATCTTTGCTTCGCACTTTGTCTCAGCGCTCACCTGATGCACCCGCCATCATGACAAAATGGTCGCAAATAGCTCAGATAATCAGCAAGGGAAGTGTGATTGCGGTCGCGGATCTGTCCTCGAAAAATTCTTTCTGTTAGAATCTGAACCCAAGTTAATTAAGTGGTATTACGTTATGTCAGATAACCGCAGTGCAAACAGCCAAAAGAAAGTGATTGTTGGCATGTCAGGTGGCGTGGATTCCTCCGTTTCAGCCTATCTTTTACAACAACAAGGCTATCAAGTCGAAGGCTTGTTTATGAAGAATTGGGAGGAAGATGATAACGAGGAGTACTGTACTGCCGCTGAAGATTTAGCGGATGCTCAAGCGGTCTGTGACAAGCTAGGCATTTATCTGCATACCATTAATTTTGCTGCAGAATATTGGGATAATGTCTTTGAGTATTTCTTAGCTGAGTACAAAGCTGGCAGAACGCCTAATCCGGATATCCTCTGTAATAAAGAAATTAAATTCAAAGCCTTTCTTGAGTTTGCGGATGAAGTCCTCGACGCTGATTATATCGCTATGGGTCATTATGTACGCCGTACTTTCCCAACTCAAGGTGAAAAGCCACAAATGCTGCGTGGTTTAGACAGTAATAAAGACCAAAGTTACTTTTTATACACCCTGAGTCACGAACAAGTAGCAAGAAGTTTATTCCCTGTCGGGGAACTAGAAAAACCTGAAGTTCGTCGTATTGCTGAAGAGCAAGGTCTCATTACCGCCAAGAAGAAAGATTCCACAGGAATCTGTTTTATTGGTGAGCGCAAATTTACCGACTTCTTATCTCGCTATTTACCTGCACAACCGGGTAAAATTGAAACGCCGGAAGGCAAAGTGATTGGTGAACACCAAGGACTGATGTATCACACCCTAGGACAGCGTAAAGGCTTACATATTGGTGGTTTGAAAGACGGCAGTGAGCAACCTTGGTATGTGGCAGAAAAGGATTTACAACGTAATGTTTTGATTGCCGTGCAAGGCGCGGATCATCCGTTGTTAAAATCTCAGGGGTTAATGGCTTCTCAGCTACATTGGGTTTCTCGTCAAGCCATCACCGAGCCAACACGCTGCACGGTCAAAACTCGTTATCGTCAAACGGATATAGCTTGCACTATTATTCCGCTTGATGAACAAAACATCAAAGTGATGTTCGATGAACCACAAATTGCGGTTACCCCAGGACAATCTGCCGTTTTCTATCAAGGCGAAGTCTGCCTCGGTGGTGGGATTATTGAACAGCGCATTTCTTAGTTAACTGTAGGAGTATTTACGTGGCTAACACCAACTACGACCGTACTATCGCCTTTGCTGGAATGTGCCAAGCCGTGGCTTTGGTTCAACAAGTGGCAAAAAACGGTCACTGTGATTCAGACGCGTTTGCAACCTCACTCCAAGCCATCGTCAACCTTAATCCCAATAATACCGTGGATGTTTTCGGTAATGAGGCCAATTTAAAAGTTGGCCTTCAATGTCTAGTGAATGGGATTGATAGCACGCCATCAGGAGGTGAGGTGACTCGTTATCTGATTAGTTTGATGGCTTTAGAACGTAAATTACATACGCGACGCGATGCCATGGCTCAACTTGGCGACCGTTTGCAGATGTTAGAGCGTCAAGTAGAACATTTTGATCTGCTTGATGACACCATGATCAGTAATCTTGCTAGTGTTTATCTTGATGTGATCAGTCCTATTGGTCCTCGCATTCAAGTAACGGGCACTCCAACGGTATTGCAACAAACCGCGAATCAACAAAAAGTACGTGCTTTGCTACTTTCCGGTATCCGCTGCGCTGTGCTTTGGCGTCAAGTCGGTGGTAAACGCCGCCATTTGATTTTTGGTCGTAAAAAGATGATCGAACAAGCTCAGATCTTGTTAGCAAGACTATAACGCTTGGCTTAACTCTTATTCACCTTCATTTTTAACTCACACTCCAGGAGAATAACATGGAACTGTCAGCATTGACTGCTGTTTCACCGGTAGATGGCCGATACGGAAGTAAAACGATTGCGTTGCGCAGTATCTTCAGTGAATATGGTCTCCTCAAGTACCGTACTATCGTTGAAATACGCTGGCTACAGAAGCTGGCTGCCACAGCAGAAATTAAAGAAGTCCCTGCGTTTAGCCAAGCAGCCAATCAATTCCTTGACCAACTTGCTGAAAACTTTAGCGAACAAGATGCGCAACGTATCAAAGATATTGAACGGACCACCAATCACGATGTGAAAGCGGTAGAGTACTTCTTGAAAGAGAAAGTCGCGACAATTCCAGAACTTCACGCCGTTAACGAATTTATCCACTTTGCTTGCACCTCTGAAGACATCAATAATACTTCGCATGCGTTGATGCTTAAAGAAGCGCGTGATACGGTCATTCTTCCGGAGATTCGTCGTATTATTGATGCTATTCGTCAATTAGCTGAAGAGTATCGTGATATTCCCCTCCTTTCTCGCACCCATGGTCAACCAGCATCGCCTTCTACCATGGGCAAAGAGATGGCTAATGTCGCTTATCGCATGGAGCGCCAATATAAGCAAATCGCTAATATTGAAATTTTAGCCAAGATTAACGGTGCCGTCGGTAACTATAATGCGCATCTTTCTGCTTACCCTGAAATTGATTGGCATAAATTCAGTGAAGAATTTGTCTGTGCGTCGTTAGGCGTCAATTGGAACCCTTACACAACACAGATTGAGCCACACGATTATATTGCCGAGCTCTTTGACGCTATTGCCCGTTTTAATACTATCCTCATCGACTTTGATCGTGATATCTGGGGATACATTGCTCTTGGTCACTTTAAGCAAAAAACCGTTGCGGGTGAAATTGGCTCTTCAACCATGCCTCATAAAGTCAACCCCATCGACTTTGAAAACTCGGAAGGTAATTTAGGCTTAGCTAACGCCATCTTTACCCATCTTGCGCAAAAATTGCCGATTTCACGCTGGCAACGCGATCTGACCGATTCCACCGTACTGCGTAATCTTGGAGTCGGTGTGGGTTATGCGATCATTGCTTATTCTTCAACCCTAAAAGGCATCAGCAAACTGGAAGTCAATCGTGACGCTCTATTGGCTGAACTCGATAAAAATTGGGAAGTATTGGCAGAACCCATTCAAACCGTGATGCGCCGCTACGGTATTGATCAACCGTACGAAAAATTAAAAGAGTTAACTCGCGGTAAACGCGTTGACGGCGAAGCCATGCGCCAGTTTATTGATGGCTTAGCACTGCCTGATGCAGAGAAGGCTCGTCTTAAACAGATGACACCAGCGAGCTATATTGGTTATGCGATTGAGCTAACGGATCAACTCTAAGTGGTGAACTGATTAGACTAAAAAGGACTTCACATTGAAGTCCTTTTTTTGTTGATGCGCCCCGTTACTGCTTTTGGAAAAATAGGGTGATTTTACCGACTTCAATACCAAATTTCTTAATTTTGGTGAGGTTAAACATGTGACGATCATCTTGTCGATACATCCAATCATCAAACAACACTTCAATATCACGGCTCTCGGTGCTCAATAAAAATGAGTAACGCCAGTGCAATGCATTACCGACTTCTTTACCTTGAGCTTGACCAATAATATCATCAGCTTCACCACGATATTCACCCTCTCCAGTGCGAGTGATCACCCAAATACGTTGACTCTCCTCACCATCATCGAAAATAAAGTCTTCAACCAGAGTCAGTACATCCCCCTCTACCGAACCTTCGATCAAGACTTCAAAGCGTCGTGTTTGTTTATCGGTATAATCTTGCACCATCCCCCAAGCGTGGGTTGTGCCTGAAAAATAGTTGAACAGATCAAACTTTGGCTCTGCATCCTGATAGTCATTGATCTCTGTTGAACAGCCAACCAACACCAGTGCAACACTTAACCAAAGAGCTTGCCAATACTTTTTCATCCGCGTTTTCCTACCAGTTGATTTCTTAATCTAGGGTAATCACTCCGTGGTGATAACCAAATGGCCAAAAATGCCTCATTCATTTGGGGGTCAATCACCTCGCCACGAACGTGTTTATCTGTTGGTGTTGGAAAATACCACAACTGTCCATGCTGACCGTCCGAGAGATAAACGAGGCGCTGATCTTTTTCTACCGTTGGAAATAGGTGACTTAACTGGGCCATCCATGACTCAATGTTTGCCGCAGAGTAGCCGAGTTTTTGCCACTGCTTTTCGGTGGCCTCCAATAGCTGTTCACGATGAATCGTACGTAGGTAATGGATCTCTAAAGCCAAAGGATGAGTCGCCACCTCTTGACCGGGCTGCTTCTGGTATTGACCATCGGGAGAACGTAGCTGGGAGTGATAAACATCCCAAAATAACCACGATAGCGTAGCCTGTCCAACCACTGGCCAATCACGCCACACCTCCTGCCTTTCTCCTTGTGGTTTATCCGCTTCTGCTCTCAGCGAAATAGACAACATCATGGCGACCAAGAGCGAAATACGAATAACCCATTTATACACGCTGAGCGTTCCTTGCATGACTAAACACCTTTAATAAGCACCATGTGAGCCCTGCCCATTGGACAAATAAAATGCCCATTACGGTCAGAACCGTCCATTGAAAATCCACTGCCGCAAATCGATAACCGGCCCAATAACTGACAGCGCCACCCAAGCCACCTAAAATAATAATCCAACGTGGCGAGTGATGTTGAATCGCAGGGATAAGCAACCGAGCGTACCATGCAAAACCACACCATAAGATAACCAACCAAAATGGAATAGGATGCTCCGTAGGAAAAACAAACAGGCCGATGGCACCATTGATGATATCCAATAGCACTCCCGCTCCGGCCAACAGCATTACTGGGAAAAGTGAGGTTAACTGAGTGTATGCCATACTAAGCCAAGCGATGATGACCAACACTAAAGTCAACCATTGCCAGTCGGTCTGGCCCCAGACAGCAGACCACCAAATAACTTCAAACAGTAATGAAGGCAGCAGTAGTTTGCGCATTAAGCACCTTTCTGGAAGGTCATATGAATCGTACTGATCGTCCGAGCCTGAAAACCACCTTCGCAATAGCACAAATAATAACGCCACATACGAATAAATCGTTCATCGTAGCCTAACCGTTGCACCTCTGGTAACGCCGCTTCAAAACGCAAACGCCAATCGGCTAAGGTATGCGCATAATCTAACCCAATATCAAAAACATTGCGCACCACCAAATTGCTAAACCGAGTTGCCATTTGAGTTAAGGCGGTAATCGAGGGTAAAAAACCACCGGGAAAGATGTATTTTTGAATAAAATCAACATTATTACTGTAATAATCATAACGTTGATCGGTAATCGTGATTGCTTGAATCGCCATTAAGCCTTGTGGCTTCAATAATTGATTACACTGTTGGATATAAGATTTTAAGTAGGCTTTACCAACCGCTTCAATCATCTCAATAGAGACTAATTTATCAAACTGTCCCGTGAGCTGACGGTAATCTTGTTTTAATAAGGTAATTTGATCCGTTAAACCCAGCGACTCAACTAATGCCTGTGTATAGGCAAACTGTTCTTCAGAAATAGTCGTGGTGGTCACTTTACAACCATAAGTTTGTGCCATGTAAATCGCCATCGCTCCCCAGCCTGTCCCGATCTCTAACACATGATCGCTGGCTTGCAATTGCAACTGCTGACACAAACGCTCCATTTTATTCAGTTGTGCTTGCTCTAAACTGTCAGTACTGTTTAGATAAAGTGCGCTAGAGTACAGCATTCTTTTATCTAAAAAGGTTTGGTACAGATCGTTACCAAGATCATAATGCGCTTCGATATTTTGCTTAGCTTGACCAAGGGAATTACGCTTTAACCAGTGCCCCATTTGATTGAGCCAGCGCATCACAATACTACTTTGCGCTTCCAGCTTATCGAGCGCGGCTAAATTTCGCGCCATTAATTCCATCACTGCGGTTAAATCGGGGCTATCCCACCAGCCATCCATGTAGGCTTCTGCGGCGGCGATACTGCCACCTTTGAGTAAACGAGCATAGAAATGAGGATGTTTAACCTCTACTGTCGCGTGGATCTGCCCCTCTTGGGCTGGACCAAACTGTTCAATACCCACTTCATTGAACGATTCTTTGATGGTTAAACAGCCAATTTGCATTAGGTTGAGAGACTTGAATGCCATTGCCCGCGCCCCTTTTTGTAACACAGTTAGCGTCTTGGGCATATCCAAAGAAGAAGAGTGTGACATTAGCGTTTCTCCTTATTATTTTTGTTTACTGACGATGAATCTGGATGAGCATAAAAAGGTGCTCCTTTTATCCATAACTTCAACGCATGCCAATAGATTCCCACCATCACTTTAATTGTCATGATTGGCGTTTTCATTAATAGCTTAAGTAATTGAGCAGACGTAAAAGGCCGCGCTTTTAAGGTCAGCGTCGCATCGAATTCTTTATGCTGACGATGACACTCTAAATGCACCATTAAACCTTGATTGAGCGGCTTTAGCTTCCAAACATACTGCTGATCAATTGGGTTAAATGGTGAAACATGGAAGGCTTTATCATGTTGCCAATGCTGATTATCCACCCCCGCCTCTGCCGGTAACGCATAGTAGTGACGCTCATTCCATGGCGTATTACTGACCTCTGCCAATAAATAACGCCATTCTCCTTGATGGTCATACAAGTAATAAAAATTGACTGGGCTAAAATAGAGACCGAGGTAACGTAAATGGACCACTGCCAATACTTTACCTTCGATACGCTCACCAGTGAGTTCATGAACTTTATCTTGCACCGCAGCTTTCAAATCACCTTGACCAAGATAATCTTGACGACAAAAACGTGCCCAATGCCACCATTTCTCACCCAACCCCCACACGTTTTGCTGAAGCTCAGACCACTGATCGAGGTCAATCGCAGGCATAAAGAGTGGGTAAGTCAAATCATGCGCCACTGGCGATAAACGCCGATGACGCACATGTCCAACCATTAAGGCACTGCTTACCGCGTTATCTTGACTGTGCATTACGCAGCCCCTTGCTGAGCTGTATTGGTCTGCGCGCTAAGGCGGGTTACAACATCTAATGCACTTTTAACACCATCTTCATGAAAACCGTTATGCCAGTAGGCACCACAGAACCAGGTGTGATTAACCCCACTGATCTCTGCTTTGCGTTGCTGGGCAGCTATCGCGGCACGGTTAAATACCGGATGATGATACGTAAATTTACGCAGCACTTTATTGGGATTAATACTTTCGCTGCTGTTTAAGGTGACACAGAACGTTTCTGAGCTATCAATATGCTGCAATATATTCATATTGTAAGTTAAAGCCGGCAAACGGGTCTCTTGATCCACGTCCCCTGCCAAGCGATAGTTCCACGATGCCCAAGCCGCTTTTCGCTTTGGTAATAAGCTGGTATCCGTGTGTAAAATCACTTCATTGGCTTGATAACCCATGGCGCCGAGTAATTCATGCTCAAGATGATTAGCATCCGATAACAAAGCTAACGCTTGATCGCTATGACAAGCAAAAATCACCTCATCAAAGTGTTCAATTTTGCCATGCACTTGCAGTTCAATACCTTGTCCGCTCCGTCGCAACCACTCAACAGGAGCATTGAGACGAATCTTATCGCGAAATCCTTGGGTTAACGGTTCAATATACGCTCGAGAGCCCCCTTCAATCACATACCACTGAGGACGATGAGTAATATCTAATAAGCCATGATTGAGGAAAAAACGCAGAAAAAACGTCAAAGGAAAAGCACGCATATCAGCCAATGAAGAAGACCATATCGCCGCTCCCATCGGTAAAATATAATTCTCACAAAAATAATCAGAGAATTGATGATGATGCAAAAATTCTCCGAGAGTTTGAACACTATGCTCTGCATCAGCCGCCGCGGCTTTAGCGAGTTGATTGAAACGTAATATTTCGCGGATAAAACGATAAAAACTTGGCTTAAACCAATTACGCTTCTGAGCAAACAACGTCGTGATGGTATGGCCATTATACTCAAGGCCATTGGCATCATTACGTACACTAAAACTCATTTGTGTTGCGACGCCACGTACGCCAATCTCATTCATCATTTTGATAAAGTTTGGATACGTGCGATCGTTGTACACGATAAACCCCGTATCAATCGCATAAGACTGGCCGTTCAGTTCAACATCTACTGTGGCGGTATGCCCACCAATATAATCATTCGCTTCAAAAATCGTTACATCATGCTGTTGATGCAAGTAATGCCCACAAGTGAGCCCTGATATACCACTTCCAATAATGGCAATTTTCATTGTTATGTTGTCCTTCTATGCGCCAACTAATCGTTTGACAATAGCGTGCTGCCAGCGGTAAGGCAGTGCCGCAATTAAACGAATGATCCAAGTAAATACCGCAGGAAAATATATGCTCTGCTTACCTTTGGCCAGTCCTTGCCTGATCGCCAAAGAGGCTTGCTCGACGGTAATGATCATCGGCATAGGAAAGGTATTTTTATCGGTCAAAGGTGTAGTGACAAAACCCGGGAAGATGGTCGTAACCTCTACCCCCTTGGCTTGCCAATCTAATCGTAACGTTCGAGCCAAGTAGTTGACCGCCGCTTTTGAAGCACCATAAGCTTCCGCTCTTGGCAGGGGAAGCTCACTGGCGATAGAGCCAACAAAAGCCACTCGATGTCCCTGAGTTAGATAAGGTTGAATGCCCTCAATGCAGTGCGCAATACCCAGTACATTAACCTCAAAAACGCGGCCTAATAATGCAGAGTCCATGACGCCATCATCAATGTATTCACAACTTCCGGCATTGAGAATCCAAAGGGTTGGAACCACCGTCAAAGAAGATAAAGCGTTGAGTGTGGCATAACGATCAGTGACATCGGCAATCAGAATTTCAATCGTGGGATACTCTGCTTGTAATGTTTGCAATGCCGTCAAATTACGCCCACAAGCAATCACCGACCAACCTTGTTGAGCATAATCTTTAGCAAGCTGCAAACCTATGCCTGAACTGGCTCCGGTGATCAAGACACCATTCATTGGCCTAACCTCCGTTTCACCGCGCGAACTAAGCTACCCAGCAGCGGTAATTGCTCGTAGAGCATTTCACCTAAATCAAAATAATCTCGATGATAAATGACTTTATCGTCTTGAAACTTAATCTGGCTCATACCCTGAACATCAATCACTCGACCACTGGCAAGCTTAGGATGCTGTAAGTGCATCGTCCAGACGAGAAAAGCCGTTTGTTCAATTTGATGTTGTTCATGAATAGTAAATTCACATCGCTGCACATTTTGATAAAGGTTAACAAAGTACTGATGTAAGCTTTCTAGACCTTCAATACGGTGTGCAGCGTCAGCGAAAACCACGTGTTGATGGTAAATTTCAGGCAAACGATGCAAAGTATGCTTGCTGAGCTGACAGTAGAATTGACCAACCGTTTGAACATCCATGTGGAACCTCGTAGTTATACAAAATAATTTTTCGTACAATATAATGATAAGATAGTGCATTTTATAAAGTTGTACAAAAAAAAATTTGTACAACTTTATAAAAATGAGATACGACATGAAGAGATAAAACGATCAATCGATAAAAAAGAAAAACCAGCCCGAAGGCTGGTTAATGAATGATAAATAATGGATTATGAGTTACGTAATGCGGCAATACGTTTATCTAACGGTGGATGGCTCATCAATAGCTCCATAACCGTACGCTTACCGTTAATACCAAACGCCATCATCGAACCCTCTAACTGCGACTCGTGACTCATTTTCAAACGCTCTAAAGCGGCAATCATTTTGTGTTTACCCACTAGTTGAGCAGCGCCTGCATCCGCATGAAATTCACGATGGCGGCTATACCACATAGTGATAAAGCTCGCTAAGAAACCAAACACCAATTCCAAAGCCATAGAGACACCAAAGTAAACCATCATATTGCTACCTTGCCCTTCATCTGAGTTGCGAGAAGAAACAATATTAGCGATAAAACGCGATAGGAATATCACGAAGGTATTCACCACGCCTTGCATCAATGTCATGGTTACCATGTCACCATTAGCAATATGGCTTACCTCATGGGCTAATACCGCTTCTGCTTCATCACGAGTCATGTTGTGCAATAGGCCGGTCGATACAGCGACTAACGAGTCGTTACGCTTGGCACCTGTAGCAAATGCGTTCATATCAGGAGCATCATAAATCGCCACGGTCGGCATACCAATACCCGCTTGCTGCGCTTGACGCTCGACGGTTTGCAGTAACCAATGTTCCATCTCATTGCGTGGCGTTTCAATGACTCTGCCTCCTACCGAGCGCAGAGCCATACTTTTTGACATAAGAAGTGAAATAAATGAACCACCAAAACCAAATACCGCTGCCAAAACTAACAAGCCAGACAAACTACCATGCTGAATGCCTGTTGTTGCATAAACGATATTCAGAACAACACTGAGCACCAGCACAACGGCTAGGTTGGTTGCTAAGAATAAAAATACTCGCTTCATTACTTCTCTCCAAATAGGATGTTTTGATTAATTGTACCGATGATATATCAGTCAACTTTTACTTTTATATAGAGATAGTG
>NZ_WXWK01000011.1:0-59405 GCF_009904835.1 Vibrio sp. V33_P6A3T137
TCCATAGTATGTTGTTTTAATATCTCTAAAGCTTGTTGACCATCATGAGCTTGATAAACATCATAACCCTGCTTTTCTAATAATATAGCAGAAAATGCTCGTAAAGAATCATTGTCATCGACTAATAAGATGCTTCTTTGATAATTGACTTCTCGTTGTGGGATATTTCCCCTTTCAACCTCAAGCTCATCAATCGAAAATAATAGCTTCTCGATAGTTCCAATACTGTCTTTTAACAAATGACGTATTTCAATTGGATAAATTGTTAAGTAACGAGAGATATTAATAGGATAACGCTTAGATTGGTCATAAATATAACTAATTCTGGCTTCAGTAAAATGTAATTGACCTTCCAGTAAGCTCAATTTATCCCACTGTGTTTCAAATGGAGCTAAATCAATAAAAATAAGATCAAATTCAAATTCATACGCTTCTTTTTGCATCGCTTGACTGAGAGTAAGCATATGCAAAGTAAACCCTAAATAAAAAGCTTGTTCATTCAGATGCCGACTTAATAAACTCGGTTCACCAATCAATAAAATCGATTTAGATTTTAGTAGATCGTGTTTTATCTGTTTGATACGTTCGGATTCAACATCTGGAAACTGAAGGGTAAATTGGGTCCATTCACCGAAGACGGAATGGCAAATAATTTCACCGCCAAATGAATGCATAACTTTTCGACAAAAAGGCAGCCCTAACCCATAACTATTATGTTTACCAAAGGTATAGAAGTCCTTAAAAATTTCTTCGAGCTGTTCTGCTTCAATACCAATCCCATTATCTTTGACAGTAATCACATTCTGCTCATCGACTCGATTCAATTCGATGTTAATCGTAAACACTTCACTACTTTGATAATAAAAAGCATTTTTCAATAAATTGTACAACGCAAACTTAAGTAAGGTATCGCTACCAAAAAAATCAAAATCTTGATTAACGGTTAATGAAACGGCTGCTCGATCAACGGCCCGTTTATAGGCAAAAGAATGAATAGCATTTTCAACCACCGTAGCAGCGGATAATTTTCGAAAGGTCGACGTTGAGACACGATGCTGATCAATTGACGTTAACAATAAATCTATGGTTTCATTACCAGAATGAATAACCTCATCCGCATCATTTAATATTTCATGCAATTGCTGTAAATCTTGTTGATTAATAATATGAGTTGCTTGGCCTGAATGAGGGGAAGGAACTAGAGTACGCACCACATCAAGAGAAGACTTAAGCGCACTGAGTGGATTACGCATTTCGTGTGCAATCCCTGCACCAAACGATTTTGCTAATGATGCTTTGCTCTCGTGTGATACCTGATTGCGAAAGTAGAACAGATTACCGAATACATAAGTAAAGATAAAAATAGGTACATAAGTCCAAGAAATCATCTGACTAGGGGCGGCATCAACGACAACATAAACCGAGAAGTAAGCGAGTAATACTGAAATAATCGCTTGTGGCAACATCACCTTAGTTTCATGAACTAGCAGAATATGCAAGAAAATCGATGCCATAAAAGACATCGCCCAGACTGTCGACCAATCGTTCATCAACATCATAAAAGAGAAGAAAAAAGGTAAACAAAAGCCTATTGAAAGCAGATAGTAATACGGTAAATAGCGCTGTAATGCTTTGGGAAATGAGTGGCGAAAAGCAATTCCGGCAAACAATAGCGAGCAAAATCCCCGTAGCCAAAACGATTCATAGCCTTGGGGAAACAGGTAAGTCCATACATAATAGTAAATCGGAAAACCGATGAAGCCCATCCATCCAACTAACGTTAAGTTTGGTTCTGCGTATTGGTATATTTTTTTTACCGCATCCATATGAGTTATCGCTGCCTATGATCCATTGATCAATCCTCTATCCTATCTTTGAACTATACAACAAGTTTAATGCTACTGCCGAGGGTTGAGGTCACGATATCTAACCGTAAAGCAATTTGCTCTTTAAGCTCAGCAACGTGAGAAATAATACCAATGCACCGCCCCCCTTGCTGCAAATCAACTAAGGTTTGGATTGCCAAATCTAACGATTCAGGATCTAAGCTACCAAATCCTTCATCAATAAACAGAGTATCGAGGCGAATCCCACCGCTGTAGGCTTGCACTACATCGGATAAACCTAATGCCAATGCTAACGCCGCCATAAAAGATTCTCCGCCCGATAATGTCGCCACATCGCGCCATTTTCCGGTATAGCCATCTTCGACCATTAAATCGAGCCCTGAACCCGCATTACCTTTAGCGCGATCTTCTTTACGTTTTAACCAATAGCGTCCTTTACTCATCCTTTGCAAACGTTGTGAAGCCTGAATTAAGACATCATCCAGCAGCACCCCTAACACAAAGCGGTGCAAACTGACTTTAGCGCCCGTGCGTCCATTGGCTATATCACTTAATGTGCCGTAAATTTGATATTCTTTTTCAAGTTGCACATTGTTCTGATAAAGCGTAACCAACTTGTCGCTCACTTGGCGTAAACTGTCGTAACGTGAACGAACTTCACTGAGCTGCTGCAAGCAAAGCGTAACATGGGCTTGTTGCTGTTCTACCGCGGCCTTGAGTTCGGTGAGATTCGGCGGCGTTTGGTTATGCAACTCCTTAGCCAACGCTTCCCACTGGCCTTGTAGCGTCGCAAGGCGCTGCTCAAACTGGCGAACTTTCTGCTCTATGGATAAGCGAGTCTCTTCTGCTAACTTGGCCTGCAGATAATCCTCTAGCGAGGAAAAAGCACTGTCGTTAAGCGCCGCTTGCCATTCCTGGGCTAAACGCTGCTCACTGTCCAACCAACGTTTCGCTTGCTGCTCGGCGCTGATTAAGCTTGCTTGAGCAGAAGATAAAGCCTGTTGAGCCGCAGCTAACTGGGTTCGAGCTTGTAATTCAGCTTGCTGCAACGCGGTGATCTGTTTTTTCACCCGTCCATAGGCTTCACGCACTTGATCGGCATCCGTAAACTCACTAGCCACTTCAGCTTGTAAACTGGTGACTTTGGTTTGTGCTTCAATCTCTGTTTTACTGGCTTGCTCGACTTTATGTTGCTGCTGCTCAAGTTGTAACTGAGCTTGCTGCAGTGCAGCGGTGATTTGGCTCAGTTGCTGCTCAAAGGTTTGCGGATTTAA
This sequence comes from Vibrio sp. V33_P6A3T137, assembly GCF_009904835.1. Taxonomy (NCBI): domain Bacteria; kingdom Pseudomonadati; phylum Pseudomonadota; class Gammaproteobacteria; order Vibrionales; family Vibrionaceae; genus Vibrio; species Vibrio sp. V33_P6A3T137. The sequence goes on from NZ_WXWK01000011.1 coordinate 3,122, forward strand.
CAGCGTTAGACGCTCAATTTCAGCAGTTAATGCTTGATGTTGATGTTGCAATGCGGTTAATTCTGGCAATGCCTTGTGCTCAATTTGCTCCTCGAACTGCTTGAGCTGCTGCTGATAATGACTAAGATTGTTTTCAGCATTTTGGTATTGTTTCAGTTGTTCGGTTTCACTCGCTTGATGATGCTGCTGCGCCTGACGAGCTTGCTGAACCTGATCTTTACTCACCACTTGACCAGAAAATTTTGCGATATGAGGATGATGCTCACTACCACAGACTGGACATGGATTACCTGATGCGAGTTTCTGTGCCAATTCTGCGGCTTGATTACTGTGCCAATAAAATTCTAACTGATCGGCATGCTGGCTAGACTGCAACGTTTGCTGCTGCGCCTGCTGATAAGCTTGCCCAGCTTGTTGATACGCTTGCTGTAACTGGTTGATTTGTTGGGTTAAAGATTGCTGCTTGACACGTAGCTGAATATGCTCATTCAGTTGGCTACACTGTAGCTGTTTGGTTTCCAAACCGCTTCGTTGGCTAATCACCCGTTCTAATGCTTGCTGCTGCTCTTGGCGCTGCTGTTCTAAATCGGTAAGGTGCTTTTTCAACTGCTGATGCTGAGTCTGCGCCGCCTTCAACGCCGCTAACGCGTTAGTCTGCTGATGCCGTTGTTGCTCTAACTCAACCCATTTTTTACCCATACTTTCCAGTTGATACAACTGTTGGCTGAGCGTCTCAATTTGCTGTGCAGCTTGCTCTGCCTGCTGATAAGCTGCCGTTGCCACCGTCACTTGCTGCTGTGTTTGACTCACCGCTTGTTGATGCGTTTTTTGCGCTTGCTCAGCCAGCGTCAATTGCTGCCGTACATCAGATAATTGTTGATAAGGTAAGTCGAGCCGCGCCGCTTTTTGGTCTTGTTGCAATCTTACTTGCCACTCATCGATCTCAGCCTGTTGCGCGGTTAATTGTGCTTGCTCTAAAGCCAACTGCTCTTGCTGGCTAAATTTCGCTTGTAACTCTTGCCCCGCGTGCCATTGTTGCTTAAGAGCATCCAATTGCTGCTGCGCTTGTTGATGGCTTTGCTCGCTGTGTTTTAAGCTTGGCTCAACGCTGGTTAGTGCTTGCTGCAATTCCTCTTCACTGGCCATAGCAACAACATTCAACGCCCCTTTTATTTGCTGATCAAATTGCTCTTTTTGGCGACGAATCTCTGCCGCTCGCTCAAACAATTCCCGTTCAATTTGCGTATAGATATGGGTTTGAAATAGCTGACCAAAGATTTGTTCACGCTCTTTTGAGTTGGCGACTAACAATTCACGAAATTTACCTTGCGGAAGTACCATCACTTGACGAAATTGCTTTACATCTAAGCCAATTAATTCCACCACCGCAGAAGCAACACGCTTAGGGCTATGAGCCAGCAGCTTTTCTTCGTCATTAGCGAACCATTCGATTAAGCTCGCGGCATGAGATTTTTTAGTGGTGCCTTCACCGCGCTGTTTCGCCACCTGCTGATCTGGGCTGCGGATGATCTTAAACCGCCGATTATGCAGCTCAAAGACAAACTCTATTTCCGTCAGAACAGAATCAGGCGCATAATCACAGCGCATTTGATCGCCAGAACGCTCACTACCCGTAGTTTCGCCATACAAGGCATAGCACATGGCGTCGAGTAGCGAGCTTTTCCCTGCCCCTGTTGGACCATTGATTAAAAAAAGCGGCGCATGACCAAAAGCGCTGAAATCGACCACTTGCTGGCTCGCAAACGGGCCAAAAGCTTGCAGAGTCAAAGAAATTGGACGCATAACTTAATTTGACTCCTGATTTTTCAGTGACTGAATGACTTGGCTAATCGCCTGTGTTTGCAATTCCGTTAACGGCTCTTGCTTGGCTTCAAGAAAAAAATCTCGAAACATATCCAGCTCACCACGCGCCAAACGAGCTCGACCCATTGGCTGCTCACTATCCATTAACATACCCGGTTTCTCTAAATGCAACACATTTGGGTACACTTTGCGCAGCTTTTCCATCGGATCTAAAATGGCGTGCTTATCCATTAAACGTACCAGCAGATAATCATCCGCATGAGGGTCTTGCTGACCTTGAGCCAATAAGGTCTCTAATTCTCCCTCGATAATACGCATATCATGGGGCGCGGTGAGCGGGATCGGTTGTGCCGACACAAAACCCTCTTGATTCAATTCCACTAAAGTCATGCCTTTTTTATGATATTGCTCAGAGAAGCTGTATTTCATCAGCGAGCCACTGTAACGAATATAATCTTGACCTTTATATTGCGGCTGATGCAAATGCCCTAATGCAACATAATCAAAGGGTAAAAAGTGCTGGTGATTCACACAGTCAGCGCCGCCAATCGACAGCGGTCGCTCTGAATCTGAAGTACTTGCGCCATCGACAAAACAGTGACTAAGCAAGACATGACGCTGGGCAGGATTGAACGTATCAACGATCTGCTGACAAAGAAATTGATGCGCCTGATCATGAGTGCTGACCTTATTTTTAAACGCATCACGAACCTGCTCAGGATCGCTGTAAGGCATACCATAAAAAGCCACTTCCCCGGCTTGCTCTGAGCTAAGCACCACAGGCTGTAACATTTGCGTAAAGTCACTGATAATATGCAAGCCAGACGACTGCATATGTTTGGCGGCAAAACCTAAACGTTTCGCGCCATCATGATTGCCAGGAATAATGATCACTGGGGTCTGTAATTGCTGACAAATACGCGTTAATACTTCATCCAATAGCTCAATTGCGGCGGTTGGTGGTACTGAGCGGTCATAAATATCACCGGCGATCAACAACGCATCCACCGGATGAAGAGTGATATAATCGATAAGTTGGTTTAAGACCTGCCGTTGATCATCCAATAAAGAGACATTGTGAAAGTGGCGGCCTAAATGCCAATCGGAAGTGTGTAAAAACTTCATTGCCAGCCTATAAGCAAAGGTGATGTTAAGCCTATGATAACCTTAAGCCATGATAAGATCATTGCTTTCATCAATCAGCGGCGCACTTTCAACCGACGCGGGATCAGTTCAATACCATTAGAAAAACGTTTTGCCGACGCATTCAACGCTAATGCCATCGCACTATCGGCGATCAATTCAAACTGCTGGGGTAATGAATTAATTTTAATCGGTAAAAAGTCTAATAATCTATTATCACCAAAGGTCGCCAGCCTTAGTTTATCCATCAGTGACGGCTGCTCTAATAATACGTCTAATACCCCTTCTAATAAGGTATAAGACGTCACTACCACGGCATCGGGCATGTTATCTTGCTCATGCCACTGTGCGAACACTCGCCGCCCTTCCTCGCGATTAAAGTGCTCGCCATAAGCCAGCACCATTTGCTTATTCGCCTGCTTCAACGCCGATTCAAAACCCATTTGCCGCTCTTGAGAGATACTTAATTCAGGCAATGCGCCAATTAAACCAACGCACTTCACCTCATCGCTCAACACCGATTGGGTCAGTTCAAAGGCGGCACTGAAATCCTCACTGATCACGCAAGGAAAATGTTCATCATCCAAAGGTCGGTCAATGGCAATCACCGGCGTGCCCGCTTGCTGAACCTGCCAATAAAACTCGCTGGCATCCGCCAAGCTACTGGCCACAAATAAGGCATCAATCCGCCGAGAGACGAGAGCATGGGCAACATTTTTCTCAATTTCTGCATCATCATCAGAGCAACCAATTAATATTTGATAACCCGCTTGACGTGAATTGTGTTCAAGTAATTTGGCTAATTTGGCATAACTGGTGTTTTCTAAATCGGGAATAATCAAGCCAAACGAGCGACTATTGCCCGCTCTTAACGAAGATGCGGCTAAATCTGGGCGGTAATCGTACTGTTCAACAATCGCGATCACTTTTTGCTGAGTTTTTTGGCTAATGCGATATTTGGTCGCTTTGCCATTAATCACATAACTGGCGGTTGTTTTTGAGACGCCGGCCAATTTGGCTATTTCATCTAGTGTCATATCCACTACTCGGGTTCTGTGCGTGGGATCATAGAAACAATTTTTTGATCCTTAATTGAGTTGAATTATAAGCTGAATCGATTCAGTATCAAAGCTGAAAGGATTCAGCAAAAGTTTAAATTGGTAGCTAAGTCGAGTTTTTAGACTCAGCCTAATTAAAACGATGATTAATAGACCATAGCGTTTGCTAAATTTTTTTAAACTTAAAGCTGAAACGATTCAGCTTAATCATAAATCACGATAATGCGACTCTATACCCAAACAACTTGGCGTTGCAGGTAGGCGGCAAGTGAGTGAGTCCCCATGAGCATAGATAGACTCTATGATTGGGGTGAACGAACATAGCCAACACCCCTGCAGCTTCAAGTAGGAAGGGGATAGTCAGAAAAGCGACTCGCATTATCAACACAAGCCATTTCTGGCTAAGGGGCCAAACATGTTGCAACTCTCTACGCAAGATATTCGATTAGCGCAGACACCCTCGAACAAACAAGATGCCATTCGTGCTATCGCGGCAGACCTTACTGAAAAACAACTGGTCGAGTCAGGCTATGTTCAAGGTATGCTTAACCGCGAAGCGCAAAACTCTACCTTTTTAGGCAGCGGTATCGCCATTCCCCATGGCACGATTGAAACTCGCGAACTGGTTAAGCAGACTGGCGTCACCGTACATCATTTTGCCAACGGCGTTGATTGGGGTGAAGGTAATATCGTCTATGTCGCGATTGGTATTGCAGCCAAATCCGATGAACATTTAGGCATATTAAAGCAACTGACCAAGGTGCTCTCTGCCGATGGCGTTGAGAATCAGCTCAAACAAGTACAACAAGCGAGTGATTTAGTCGCACTACTCAATGGCGAAGTGCAATTTAGCGCTGATTTTGATCCTGCTTTGATTCAACTGCACTTTCCTGCCAGTGACATGCTGCAAATGACTGCGGTGGCGGGTGGTTTACTGAAAAATACTGGCTGTACTGATAGTGCTTTTGTCGCCGATCTGGTCACCAAGTCCCCTACCCATTTAGGCAAAGGGTTATGGTTAATCAGCAGTAACCAAAGTGTGACGCGCAGCGCGATGTCATTTGTTTCTACCGCTAATCATTGTGAGTACCAAGGCATTGCTGTCAAAGCTTTGATCGCGATTGCCGCTTGTAATGATGCCCATCGCTCGTTTCTTAAAATCATCACCCAGCTTGTCTTCAACCAGCAGCAAGAGCAATTATTACAAGCGGATGCCCATCAATTGGTCGCGTTATTTTCTCAAGACAACGCCCAAGCTGCTTCTAGTCATCCAGAAACCAACGCTAATGTTGAAACCGCGATCTTTAAAATTACCAATTCACATGGTTTGCATGCCCGCCCCGGCGCCATGCTCGTCGCAGAAGCGAAGAAATTTCAAGCCAACATCAAGGTGGTCAATTTAGATGGTGATGGTAAAGCGGCCAACGCGAAAAGCTTAATGAAAGTTATCGCCCTAGGAGTGAAACACGGCCACCAACTGCAATTTAGCGCTGAAGGGCCAGATGCCGCCCTTGCCCTTGAATCGATTGGCGCAGCGATTAAATCCGGTCTTGGTGAGCATTAAGGAGCCAATGATGAGTATGAAAGTCGTTACCATTACCTTGAATCCAGCACTTGATCTCACTGGCAGCATGGAAAAAATGTATGTTGGTTCCGTGAGCTTAGTTCAACAAGGTTCATTACATGCGGCGGGTAAAGGGGTCAATGTAGCCAAAGTGCTCAGCGATCTTGGTGCTCAAGTCACGGTGACAGGATTTCTGGGTCAAGACAACCAAGAAATGTTTTGCCAACTCTTTGCTGAAATAGGGGCAAACGATCAGTTTATTCGTCTACCCGGTGCAACGCGGATTAATGTCAAACTAGTCGAACAATCCGGACAAGTCAGCGACATCAATTTCCCTGGTATTCATGTTAATGAACAAGATATTCAACGATTCGAGCAGAGACTGTTCCAGCTCGCTGATGATCACGAGTACTTCATCATTGCAGGCAGTCTACCATCCGGCCTTTCACCACAACGCTGCGCAACATGGATTGAGCAACTGGGCTTACTGGGTAAAAAAGTGCTGTTTGATAGTAGCCGTGAGGCTCTAATCGCCGGAGTCGATGCAAAGCCATGGTTAATTAAACCCAATGAAGAAGAACTGGCTCAGTTTGTTGGCCACCCTCTGCATAGCCCTGAAGCGTGTCAAGCCGCCGCTCAACAACTCGCCGATAAAGGTATCGCTAATATTGTGGTATCCATGGGGGCACAAGGCACGATGTGGCTTAATCAAGGCCAATGGCTGCACGCCAAACCACCCAAAATGCCGGTCGTGAGCACGGTCGGTGCTGGCGATACCTTAGTAGCCGGTTTGTGTTGGGGGCATATGCAAAATATGGATAAATCGTCATTGATCACCTTTGCAACCGCGCTATCCGCTCTTGCGGTAACGCAGGTGGGCGTTGGCGTTCCTGACATCAATAAAGTCACAGCTCTACAAAACGATATCCAATTATAACCACACGACTTGACGAAAGCAGTCACCAACGACAGCGAGGTAACTGGGTAGAAACAATATACCAAGCTGTTAAAACCGCCATCGTCTTAAGTTACTAGGGTAAACCATTGATTAGTCTATGAACTAACCATTAACGACAAAAGGTCAACACTATGAATATTGCCATCATTACCGCATGCCCCAGCGGGGTTGCCAATAGCATTATCGCCGCCGGTTTATTAGAACAAGCAGCGAAATCACTGAACTGGAATACCACTGTCGAGTGTCACTCTTCGATACTCGACACGACAACCTTAACCGAGGCCGATATTGCTCAAGCTGAAGTGGTGATCATTGCTGCTAATACGCCGGTCGATACCTCGCGTTTTGTCGGTAAAAAAGTCTACCAAAGTGAGATTTCAGCCTGCACCAGCGATCCGACTGCATACTTAACCACAGCCGTTGAACAAGCTACCGAGCTTAACGCCTCAGCCGTTACCACCACGACGCCAAGTTCATCAACTACATCAGCGGTAAAAAAAATCGTCGCTATCACTGCGTGTCCAACCGGTGTTGCTCATACCTTTATGGCAGCGGAAGCGCTGGAAGAAGAAGCCAAACGCCGCGGCCACAAAATCAAAGTCGAAACTCGTGGCTCGGTCGGTGCCAAAAATCAACTCACTGAGCAAGATATTGCCGAGGCCGATTTAGTAATTATTGCCGCTGATATCGAAGTGCCCCTTGAGCGCTTTAATGGTAAAACACTGTATCGCACTAAAACTGGCCCCGCTCTTAAGAAAACCGCTGAAGAGATGGATAAAGCCTTGGTTCAAGCGACCACTTACCAACACTCAGGTGGAATAAGTTCATCGTCCAACGACGAGAAAAAAGGCGTTTATAAACACCTCATGACTGGGGTTTCACATATGCTCCCGGTGGTCGTTGCTGGTGGCTTATTGATCGCCCTCTCTTTCGTGTTTGGTATTGAAGCTTTTAAAGAAGAAGGCACCCTTGCCGCCGCTTTGATGACCATTGGTGGTGGATCCGCCTTTGCATTGATGATCCCCGTACTGGCTGGTTATATTGCTTTTTCGATTGCCGACCGTCCTGGTCTGGCACCTGGTCTGATTGGTGGCATGCTCGCTAGCTCAACGGGCGCTGGCTTTTTAGGCGGTATCGCGGCCGGTTTCATCGCTGGTTATAGCGCAAAATGGATTGCTGATAATGTCTCCTTGCCTCAGTCAATGGAAGCGCTTAAGCCGATTTTAATCATTCCGTTTATCGCCAGCTTAGTCACCGGTTTAGTGATGATTTATATCGTCGGCGGGCCAGTTTCAGGCATCATGTCGGCGCTGACTGAGTTTTTAAATAGCATGGGTTCCACCAATGCCGTGTTATTAGGCATTATTCTTGGTGCGATGATGTGCTTTGACTTAGGTGGCCCAGTCAACAAAGCGGCGTATACTTTTGGTGTTGGTCTATTAGCGTCAAACACCTATGCGCCCATGGCTGCGATCATGGCGGCAGGGATGGTACCTGCATTAGGGATGGGCCTTGCCACGTTCTTAGCCAAAAATAAATTTGCCGCAAGTGAACGTGAAGCAGGCAAAGCCTCATTTGTACTGGGCTTGTGTTTTATCTCTGAAGGGGCAATTCCTTTTGCAGCCAAAGACCCCATGCGAGTTATCCCGGCATGTATGGTGGGCGGTGCATTAACCGGAGCACTATCCATGCTGTTTGGTGCACAACTCATGGCACCGCATGGTGGACTATTTGTCTTGTTGATCCCCAATGCCATCACGCCAGTATTGATGTATTTGGTCGCGATCGCTGCTGGTACTATCGTGACCGGTGTAGGCTATGCGTTTTTAAAATCACGCGCAGCGGCAAGTACACAAGCCGTTCAAGCTTAAACCTCTCAGCCATGGTGCAAGCCATCAGGCTCTGCGCTCCTTGTTCAAAAAAGCAAAAAGTCAGCGATACGCTGACTTTTTTGTTTCATAACTTCTACCACTGTAGATGTTATTGATGCTTACCTTGGACATATTCACGACTTACATCAACCACCGCCACATCCCTAAAAAAGCTCCGCCCTAACAATATAGGAAAGGTGAGATGGGTTCGATTGGCTAAAGTGAATTGAGTATGATCTTTCATCTCTCCAAGTTGTACCCACATCATCACCACCGGACGACGCTGATAACTGTTATCGGACGATTGACGAATGCGTACCCAACGTTCAACAGGTAAATTGATCTCACCACTTTTTATTCCATCATGTTCAATACGAAACTTGACCCAATCTTCTCCATCCCGTTCAAAAGCTTCAACATCGACTGCACTAATCGAAGATGTGGTTGCTCCGGTATCGATGCGAGCCCGAAAGCTCTCTTCTATTGCCGGTACATAAACCCACTCTTTTTCACCAAAAATCAGTTTACCATCGGATGTTTTGGTCGCCGCAGGCACCTCGGGCTCAACAATCTCTGGTGGTTCTACTTCCGGTTTTGCAGATTCCGTTTCTGGTTCGGGTTGCTCAATTTGGGATGAGGTTTCAGTTTGCTCAGAAGAAGGAACCATCGCACAAGCAACTAACCCCCCACTAAGCAGCAACGTTAGAAGGATTTTCCATGGTTGTTTCATTCATTTACCTCATTCAACTACTGTTATGACACGCTAACGATCGCCTCTGCTACATAAGGGATGTCTTTCTCCGTTAGACCGGCGATATTAATTCGACCATCAGCCACCGCATAAATCGCGAACTGATCGCGTAAACGACCCATCTGTTCCGGACTAAAACCGAGCATAGTAAACATCCCTTTGTGGCTTTGGATAAAGTCGAATTGTGACGTATTGTGTTGATTTCTCAACTCATTACACAAGGTTTGACGAAGGCTTAACAATCGTTGCTGCATTTCTGTCAATTCTTGCAGCCAAAGGTTGGTTAACTTTTCATCTTGTAATACGGTTTTCACCAAAGCCGCACCGTGATCAGGTGGCATAGTGTAAGTGGCTCGTGCTAGGGTCAACATTTTGCCTCGCGCATTGGCGACCTGCTGAGCGTTTTTACCTAATACGATTGCCGCTCCAGTCCGTTCACGATACAAACCAAAGTTTTTCGAGCACGAAGTAGTAATCAGCATCTCTTCTACCCGCTGCGCCATATAACGCACACCTTGAGCATCACCTTCAAGTGACTCACCAAAGCCTTGGTAAGCGATATCCACAAATGGAGTAAAACCTTGTTTAAGTGATAATTCCGTTATCGCCTGCCAGACGGAAAAATCAATATCCGCTCCTGTCGGGTTATGGCAACAGCCATGCAGTAACACCACATCTTTCGGTCCCGCTTGAGCCAGATCGCTCATCATTGCCTCAAGATCAACCATTTTGGTCTCCGGACTAAAATAAGCATAGTATTTTACTTTTAATCCTGCCGCTTCCATGACTGGTTTATGATTAATATAGCTTGGATTGGTTAACCACACCGTCGTATCGGGCTGAGCAACACGCATCAAATCCCCCAACATGCGCAATGCGCCACTGGCTCCGGGAGTCTGAATGGTGGTTAAACGGTCAGATAATGAGTGTTCATGACCCAAGACCAATTGCGTGATACTGTGGTTAAACTCTTCACAACCGGCAAGCCCAACGTAGGATTTAGTGGTTTGAGTCTGGATCACCTTTTGCTGAGCCAGTTGCACCGCCTGCATGATCGGTGTTTGGCCTTGACTATTTTTATAAACGCCAATCCCCAAATCGACCTTTTCAGGACGGGGATCTTGACGAAAAGCGACGGAGAGAGAAAGAATAGGATCTAATACTGGTTCAGATAAATGGTCTAGCATGAAAGTCACAACCCTTTGAAATTCAAGTAATGACTTTCAAGTAAACACCAGAAACCATAAAACCGAAAGTAATTTTTACACTTTACAACTATGTATCACCTGATTATGGCTGCCCCGCCACGGTAAACTGGGATCCGCTTTATCTTGCTCAAACTTACCATCAATTAATACATCAATATGATCGAGTACTTGACGTTGTTGAGCGTTCAATTCTGATAAACGGTAACCCGTCCATAACCAAATATCTTTGCCCGGGCATTCCTGATTAACTCGTTGCACCAAAGCTAAAACGGTAGAGACATTACTCGGATGCAAAGGGTCGCCACCGGACAGTGACAAACCCCGCTTAATAATGCGCTGGTCGTTGAGATCAGCAATAATCTGATCGGCCAACTGGTCAGTAAACGGCAAACCTGAAGTCAATGACCAAGTGCTTTGGTTATAACAACCTTTGCATTGATGTACACAGCCAGAGACAAACAAAGTGCAGCGTGTCCCTGGCCCGTTCACCACATCAACGGGATAATATTGATGATAATTCATAGCTCAACCGATGATGATCTGATGATAAAAGCCGTCATAGGTGTTTCACTCGTCGCTTGACTTCTTCTTGTTTACCGAAGTTAAACGGTCTTGCATCCGGACTACCGAGATAACCACAAACTCGGCGCGTGACCGATACTTTTGCAGAGTCATGATTACCACATTTAGGACAAACAAAGCCTTTGCTGGTACAAGAAAATTCACCGGTAAATCCGCACTCATAACACTCATCTATCGGCGTATTGGTGCCATAGTATGGCACTCGGCTATAACTGTAATCCCAGACGTTTTCCAATGCTTCAATATTGAGCTGCATATTAGGAAATTCGCCATAACAGATAAAACCACCACTGGATATCGCTGGGTATGGCATTTCGAAGTCAATTTTATCGTATGGATTAACTTTCTTCTCTACATCTAAGTGAAAACTATTGGTGTAATAGCCCTTATCAGTTACTCCAGCAATAATCCCAAATTCTTTGCTGTCAATTTGGCAGAAACGGCTGCACAAATTTTCACTGGGCGTCGCGTACAAGCTGAACGCGTAGCCAGTCTCTTCTTTCCATTGATCCACTGCCGCACGCATGCGACTGATAATAGTTAACGCGTGATCGCGTAAAGCCGGACTATCATAAACGTGCTGTTGTGAACCAAACAGCGCATTAATGGTTTCATGTAAACCAATATAACCCAACGAAATAGACGCTCGGCCATCTTTAAAAATTTGCGCAATCGTATCATCGGCTTGCAAACGAACACCACAAGCCCCTTCCATATAAAGAATCGGTGCCACCCGCGCTTTAACATTCTCTAAACGACTAATACGAGTCTCTAAGGCTCGACGAGCCAGCAGTAATTGCTGATCGAACAAACGATAGAACTGGTCCAAATCCCCCTTGGCTTTCAGTGCGATACGCGGCAGGTTTAAACTCACTACACCTAAGTTATTACGCCCTTCATGAACAAGCTCGCCCTGCTCTTGGTATGTATTGAGGAAGCTTCGACAACCCATTGGGGTTTTGAATGAACCCGTGACTTCAACCACTTTGTCGTAATTAAGAATATCGGGGTACATACGCTTCGACGCGCACTCTAAAGCCAGCTGCTTAATATCGTAGTTGGTGTCACCGGGTTTATGGTTCAAACCTTGTTTAATCGCAAAGACTAATTTCGGGAATACGGCGGTTTTACGATTTTTACCAAGCCCAGCGATACGATTTTTTAAGATCGATTGCTGAATTAAGCGCGCTTCCCACGACGTACCTAAGCCAAAACCAAACGTGACAAAAGGGGTTTGCCCATTAGCCGTGTGCAAGGTATTGACTTCATATTCCAGCGATTGGAAGGCGTCGTAACACTCTTTCTCGGTACGAGACATAGCAAAATCTTGTGCATTAGCAATGTGCCACTCTTCGGCAATCGCCAAATGTTTGTGATAGCTTGCCGTCACGTAAGGTGCGAGCACTTCATCAATGCGGTTGATTGTGGTGCCACCGTAAATATGGCTAGCGACTTGGGCGATAATTTGCGCGGTTACTGCCGTGGCGGTAGAAATCGATTTCGGTGTATCAATCTCAGCATTACCCATCTTGAAACCATGAGTAAGCATCCCCTGCAAATCAATCAGCATGCAGTTAAACATTGGGAAAAATGGCGCGTAGTCAAGGTCGTGATAGTGGATATCGCCTTGCTCATGGGCTTGTACAATATCTCGGGGGAGAATTCGGGTTTTGGCGTAATGTTTAGCAACAATCCCCGCTAATAAGTCTCGCTGAGTTGGGATCACTTTACCGTCTTTATTGGCATTCTCATTGAGTAGATCGGCATTACTTTCTTCAATCAGACCTTCAATTTCTTTGGTTAGCGTACTCTGCTTTTCACGGGCAATATCGCGATCGTGACGATATTCAATGTAGGAGCGAGCCAAACCTTTATACGGCCCTTGCATCAGTTCATTTTCAACCAAGGTTTGAATCTCAGCAATATGAACCTGATGCTGACCCTCAAGTTGTAATTCAACCGCTAACGCGACATTGAGTGCATAAATAGCAATCTCGCTGGTGACTTGATCAGCAGCGCTTTCTACCGCTGCTTGAATACGATCTCGGCTAAACGACGCTTTAGAGCCGTCACGCTTGATTACGATTGGTTTCATGATATCTCCTTACCCAGAATATCCACACGCTTACCCACAAATACACCATATAGATAAAAGTCTGCACCGCTAACACAATATGTTGTGGCATATTAGACGAAATGCCGCCATGAGGCGTATTGATTTAGATCAATAAAAACCAGACCATGGACAAGAAGACGACGATATTGAGGTCAGAGATCGCAATCTATTGAGAAACGATGAAAATAGGCATTTTCTCAAACAACGTATTGATTTTTTAAAAAGCCTGCTAGGCTAAGGACTTAAGATTCAACGGATGAAAATAACCATGATAACCCGATTTCTGTCACGATTGACTCTGTGTGTGGTGTTGCTCAGCTCATTTTGTGGCTATGCACAACCGATCAGTATCACAACCTGGAATATAGAATGGCTGACCTTAAATCCCGATGCGCCTGACGATAAGGGCAAACGTAGCGAAGCGGATTTTCAAGCCTTGTCTCGACATTTTCAGCGTTTCAGACCTGATGTACTGGCTTTTCAAGAAGTGGATAGTATTGCTGCCATCCAAAAGGTGGTGGGTAATGAGTATCGAATTGTTTTATCTGAACGCGCCATGCCACAACATCAGCAGCATCAATTCAGTAAACTCAATCAATACACAGGTTTTGCTATCAAATCAACGATCCCTTTTGATACACCAGCTGATATTGATCTCTATGGACGGGCTAATCATAAACTGCGCTTCGCCACGTATGTGATTCTCTATCCTGATAATCCGAACGAGATCCACTTGCTTTCAGTGCATTTAAAAGCTGGATGCGCTGGAGCCTTCCATCCCAATACTGACAGTTGCCAAATTTTAAAAACTCAGGGCAAAGCACTCAATCGTTGGCTACAAGAGCGAGAGCGTCATCAACACGCGTTTATGATCTTAGGGGATTTCAATCATAATCTCGCCTACCAAGGCGATTGGCTATGGAAAATAATTAACCAAGAGTTAAGCAAACCAGTGCAACTCGCGACTCAAGAAACGCCCGCACGCTGCCAAGTTCGCTCTCGCCGTCAGCCAGATAAACTACACCGTTTTCGTTCGTTAATTGATCATATCATTGTCAGCAGCCAAGTGACCTATCAGCAAATACAACAAATGATTTTTCCTAACGATGAAGTGCTGCGCTACCGACTGAGTGATCATTGTCCGATTCATGGTCAATTTCACTGGTAATTCTTTTACAGTCTATTAAGACCAGATAAAAAAATAGGCGTATTGAATGACATTTTTCAATACACCATAAACCAAACCACTTAAGTAACTAGGATCTGGTTTTTAGCCATTGTCCCATGACAAATAAACCCATCAACATAGCCACAAAAAATACCCATACGTCACGGTTACCTAGCGCTAAACTTGACACTGCTGGCCCAGGGCAGATGCCTGCTAACCCCCAACCCAAGCCGAAAATAACCGCGCCGCTAATCAGACGACTATCGAGATGAGGATTATTCGCCAAACTAAAACTCGAGGCATTAAGGGGCTTAGCTTTTGGCTTGATCACAATAAAATAAGCAGGCATAAAGACCAATAATGCACCACCCATCACAAACATTAGACTTGGATCCCAAGCGCCAGCAACATCTAAAAAGCCGATCACCTTGGTCGGATCCGCCATACCAGAAATCACCATACCGAGACCAAACAATAAGCCCGTTACCAGTGACGTTAAACGAAATAAGAACGTATTCATGATCTATCCTTACTAATAAAAAAAGACTATGCGTTTAAAGAAGATGCAAACGAACAAAGACGGTAATACCAGCAACCAACATAAAGATCCCCGTAGCAACAATAGAGCGCAGCGACAAACGTCCAATACCACAGATACCATGGCCACTGGTACAACCATTACCTAAGCGAGTGCCTAAACCAACCAGTAAACCGGCGATGATTAACATTCCTGTACTCGATGAGTACTGTAAAGGCACTTCAGCTCCCAGTAAGCGCACCCCAAACACGCCTCCCGCCACCAAACCAATCATAAATAACCAGCGCCATGCGGTATCTTGCGCTTTGGGGGCTAATAAACCACCAAGGATGCCGCTGATCCCAGCAACTTTACCGTTGAGCAGTAACAGCAACGTCGCGGAAACGCCGAGTAACATTCCGCCGAATAGTGAATACCAAGGAATTGAAAATGTCATAATTACCTCATCATGAGTTAGCGTTATTTGGGTGACAAAAAAATACGTTGTAAACTAGCGATTAGTCGTTTAACTCTATGATCAGCCAAAGAATAAAAAACTTGTTGCGAGCGTTTACGTGCGCTGATCAATCGCTGTTTACGCAGTAAAGCAAGATGCTGCGATAAGGCGGATTGACTCAATAAAGACGCTTGTTGTAACTGAGCTACCGCGACTTCACCTTCAATCAACTGACACAGCACCATCATCCGTTCAGGATGGGCCATAATTTTTAGTAATTCCGTGACCTCATCAATATGAACTTGCATTTGATCAATATTTATCTCAGCCATACGCTTATCTCCGGTCACACTGTCAACATAATAGTAATCAACCACTAAATTAGTCAACACTTATTTAGGTTAATAAAAATTAGAAAAAACTAATTCATTAACTTATACTCGTTGTCAGTATTTTTAGAAGCTAGAAGAGGTAATCATGACCAAAATCGTTATTATTGGTGGCGTCGCAGGTGGCGCATCCGCAGCAGCCAGAGCTCGTCGTTTAAGTGAAGAGGCTGAAATTATCATGTTCGAACGAGGACCGTTCGTTTCCTTTGCTAACTGCGGTTTGCCTTATCACATCGGTGGTGATATTCAGGATCGCAGCAAATTGCTACTACAAACACCAGAAAGTTTTCTTGCTCGTTTTAACGTTGATGTGCGAGTGATGAATGAAGTGATAGCAATCAATCGCTCAGAAAAAACGGTTACCGTGAAAAACCTTGTCGATGGTACCGAATATAACGAATCGTATGATTTCTTACTGCTTAGCCCAGGGGCGAGTCCGATTGTTCCTCCTATTGCTGGTCTTGATAATCCACTCACACATTCGCTGCGTAACATTCCCGATATGGATCGCATTATCCAAACGATCCAGATGAACAAGCCCACTCACGCGACTGTCGTCGGTGGTGGTTTTATTGGTTTAGAAATGATGGAAGCTTTTCATCAACTTGGGATTAAAACCACGCTGATTGAAATGGCCGATCAAGTAATGACACCCGTCGATAGAGAAATGGCCGGCTTTGTCCACCATGAAATTCGCAACCAAGGCATCGATTTACGTTTAGGTGTCGCATTGCAATCGGTTGAATTTGTCGCAACCACTTCCATTGCGAATACCGATGCTGGCGAGCAAGATTCTACTCAGCATTTGTGTGGCCAACTTTCATTAACATTAAGTAATGGCGACTCGTTAACCACTGAGCTATTGATTATGGCGATTGGCGTACGGCCTGAAACCACACTAGCGCAACAAGCAGGATTAGAGATTGGTCAACTCGGTGGTATCTGGACTAACGCAGAAATGCAAACCAGTGATCCTTTTATTTATGCCGTTGGCGATGCGGTTGAAGAGCAAGACTTTGTAACAGGTAAACCAACACTCGTGCCACTGGCGGGGCCTGCAAATCGGCAAGGTAGAATGGCAGCCGACAATATGTTTGGTCGCCAAGAAACGTATCAAGGAACACAAGGCACCGCTATTTGTAAAGTCTTTGATCTTGCCGTTGCTTCCACGGGTAAAAACGAAAAACAGTTAAAACGTGAAGGGATCGAATACGAAAAAGTCTACGTCCACACCGCCAGCCATGCCAGCTACTATCCGGGGGCAGAAATTGTCTCATTTAAAATGTTATTTGATCCCAATAATGGCAAAATATTCGGCGCGCAAGCGGTTGGCAAAGACGGAATTGATAAACGTATTGATGTGATGGCCGTAGCGCAACGCGCTGGTATGACAGTGGAACAACTTCAGCACCTAGAGTTAACTTACGCGCCACCGTACGGCAGTGCAAAAGATGTGATTAACCAAGCCGCGTTTGTGGCTACCAACCTGATAAAAAGTGATGCAAAAGCGATTCACTTTGATCAACTCGCCACCCTGAGTGACGATCAGATTATTTTAGATGTGCGCAATCCTGAAGAACGCCAAGAGGGTTGTTATCTACAAGGAGATATCAATATTCCGGTTGATCAATTACGTCAACGTATGAACGAACTACCAAAAGATAAAGAGATTGTTATTTACTGCCAAGTCGGGTTACGCGGTAACGTCGCCTATCGCCAGTTAGTAAACAATGGCTTTAAAGCTCGTAATTTGATTGGTGGTTATCGTACTTATCACTTTGCTAATGCCTAGGCTATCTTCCAGAAATACTAAATCACAAACTGATTGCTGATGACTTTATAGAAAACAAAAAAGCCCGATATGCAATCGGGCTTTCCAGCAAAACAGCACCACCTTTAGAAACCTAACGGTAATCCAAGTGTGAAGAAACCAATCAGTAATACTGTCCAAGAAACTAAGAAGGCAACAGAATAAGGGATCATCATCGCAATCACATCACCAAACGATAGCTCCGGTTTGTACTTACGCATAAAGGCTAAAATAACCCCAGCATAACTCATCATCGGCGTAATGATATTGGTTGATGAATCCGCAACACGATAAGCAGCAGCCACTAAATCTGGCGTCATATTCGGGTTTACTTGATAGAGCATTGGCACAAAAATAGGGCCTAATAGCATCCATTTCGAAGTTAGACCACCCACAAAGAGGTTAATCACCGCAGTGGTCAGCAAGAAACCAACAATCAATAAGATCGGGAATTTTTGCAGCCCAAGAGATTGCAAGAAAGTCGCACCCAGATAGGTAATATAAGTGCCAAGACCGGAATAGCTAAGTAAAGCCAAGAAGTTATAGCAGAAAAAGGTCAAGACTAAGATATAGCCCATGGTGTTCATCTGCTTAACCATCGCTTGTACAACGTCTTGCACTTTCTTGAATTTACCGCTCGCGACACCGAAAAACACACCAATAATGGTGAAAACTAAGGCAATCAATAAAATGACATTATTCAGGTACGGCGTCACTTCACGGCCAGAGGCATCGGTATAGGTTGCTAATGGACCAACAATCAGTCCCCACACCATTAATAGCGCAAGAATTAAACCCACTCCTGCAGCGCGTAATCCCTTTTGCTCTTTCTCAGTGACTTTAAAGTCATCTAAATTCAAGTCTTCGGGAAGCTGATAACTCATCTTTTCTAAGCGTGGAGTAACGAAACGTTTCGTCACCCAAGCACCAACAACGGCAAGCAAAATGGTGGAAACAAAAATAAAATAATAATGCATTGTTGCAGGATTAAGCGCCTCTCCCGCCGCATTCACAAACGGCACACCTTGCGCCTCAGCAAAGACTCGGGCATTAACGCCGATGATCACGTCTGAAGGCGTAGCTGGGATCAAGTTGGCACTAAAGCCGGCAGAAACACCCGCAAATGCCGCGCTCATACCGATTAGTGGGTTTTTACCTAAACCAGCGTAAAGCATACCAGCTAAAGGAATTAAGACTAAATAACCAGCATCACTGGCGATCGAACTCATGATCCCTAAAAAGACCAGTAGCAGAGGTAACCAACGATCACTGATTTTAGTGCCTACTCGTTTGATTACGGTGCTCAATAAACCGGAATGCTCGGCAATGCCGACACCAATCATGACGATCAGAATGACACCCAATACACCGCCACCAAAGGCTAGCCAGTTTTGCAATAATGCATTATCAAACACCCAACGCACGTGCTCGGTTGCCAGCATATTTTTAATGCTGTGCGTGGTGCTCGCGCCATCCGCTCCTATGGTTACAAACTGTACACCGTTCATCACCCCAGTGAGGAGTAAGCAGACAGCAAATAGCACCATAAATATCACAATAGGGTCTGGGATTTTCTGTCCCGCAAGGGCAATAAAACGCAGTACACCACGGCCTTGCGTTGATTCCTTATCCGCGATTTCACTCATTGATTTCTCTATCCTTATGTCATCCATTAATCATTGCCATGCTCAAACTACTTAGCGAAACACTCTATATCGACCTCAATCATCACTATATATGAGGAAAAATAGCCATGTTTTACGCTTCCATCACAGTAAGTAGAAAGAGAGTAAGCTGAGTTATTGCAATGAGCTGAGTGGATATCTCAATAGACAAATGGTGGCTATTGTCCATCAGCTCAGCATATATCACCAAGTCAATTGCATTCAGCTTGGTAATGCTGCCGCAGAGTAAATCAAAAGTTAATGGGACATTTCAAGTATTATCGACCAATAAAGGGTAGAAAAGCTTAAAAATTAGCACTGATATCATTATTTGTTGAAGAATCAGATAAAAAGAAAGGAGAAAGAGTCAGTATCGGGCTTAACTTTTGTACCGAATGATCCTCTTCAATAGTGGCTCGATTAACGTTGAATCGTCTAGTTAACGATTTAGGGTGTTCTGAATGGCAGGCACTATCGCTCGTCGATGACCTAATGCGTGACGACTAAAAACGGCGCAGCCATAACTAGGCACTGCGCCGCGGGTTTATCTCACAAACCATAAACACGTTGTGATTATTAACCTTTACTATCTGCCTGCCCTTGGGGGTTGGTCACAGAAAGGGTTTTACCTTGGAGCTCTTTAGGTAAAGCAAGCGTGAACGATTCCCACATCGGCATACGGCGACACATATCTTGTTTAACGCGTATCACTGATACCGTTGCTGCTTGTCGATGAATTGAATCGATTTGTAGCGCAAAATGATCCGCTTGACTGCATCCATTACCTAGCGCTTCAAAGGCGATATGATTGGGGTTGACTTGATAACTCAGTAGAGGAATTTTATCTCCAACCACTGGGTCAGTTGCTGCACTCTCAGCGCCGCTGCAAGCGCTCAATATGAATACTAATAATGTACTGAATACGACTCTTATCACAATCTCACTCCTTTACGAAAACGTAACCAACCGAGTAAGCCTAACCCAAATAAAGACCAACCGATACTGCCGCCTGAGCCGGAAGAAGAAGGCAAGGCTGGTTTATCACGTTCAAACACCAAGAAAAGCGATAATTCATCATTCAAGCGGTCAGTCGTCACCACTAACTGTTGTACCTCGCGAATATCATCCGGTTGAGTAAACAGTTTTTTTGAGGTTGATGTGAGACGAATACTACAACGATTAGAAGGCTCCAAAGTCGCATCAATACAAGTATTGGTTGTTATGGTGAGCTTGGAATCAGGCTCAAGTTCTATATCAAGAATAGATAATGCCGTATCAGAGGTATTCTCTATAACAAGCTCTTCTTCTACGGTTGGTTGAGTCACTTTACGATAAGTATATTGAGTATAACTGATACCCGATTCTTTTATCTCGGCGATCCAATCTTGAAAATAAGCAACATTAGCATAAACCCCATAGGCGTTTGGCTGAGCACAGCCATCTCCCCAACTCACCACACCAACCTGCTCTGTGACGCCATTAAGGATTCTCACTAATGGCCCACCACTGTCACCTTGACAAGAATCTTTACCGCCCTCACTAAATCCAGCACAAATGGCATCATCACCAATATCGCTATAATCACCACCAATATTTTGGCAAGTTGCTCTCGGTACATAAGGCAAATCGACCTGGTTAAGTATCCACGGATAATTAGGTTTCGTATTGCGATCAGGCACAGTATTGCCCCAGCCCATGACTGTTAAAGTTTGCCCTTCCGACAGATCTCCTTCAGTTGTTTTTAGTGCTACTGCGTCAGCATTAGGTTTCGACCTTAACTCAATCAAAGCAATATCATTGCTGTAATCACTAGGATCAGCATAGTTTTCATTCACATAAACTGCTTTAATCTCGGCACCTTCACCTTCAATGCTCGCTTTAAGCAGATCATGCACACCAATATGCACATGGAAATCATTAAAATTGATTCTCTCCACACAGTGGGCAGCGGTCAACACCCACCCATCACCTAAGTAACTCGCCCCACAAAATTGTCCTTGATAACTATCGTTCGTTTGATTACTGCTGCTCACTTGACCTCTTATCAACGCAGTCATAAAAGGCCATTGATCTTTTTGTGCTGGTTTTCCACCAATAATACGACTCGAAAAACTGGTTTGCCCTTCTGTCGATTCTGTTGCCACTACTGGTCCAGCAACCAATCCACCGACCAATAAAAGACCTATTGTGTTACGCATAAATAATCCTTACCTCTCATCCTTATAATATGCATCCAGTGTAATTTTAGTGACTGATAAATACAGCAACTTTTTGTATTGGTTTGTATTTTTTAAACATATCTGGATAACGTCTCTTTCATTAAATAGCTTTCACCTATCAATAGGATAGACACAAGCAATTTTCCTTTATCAACTCAAAGTGGGAATATACTTACCGAGCGCAACACATTGCGAAATCAAAAACTTACAGAAAAGGAAAGTAAAGAATGATTAACACTCAAATCAAACCATTTAGCGCAACTGCATACAAAAACGGTGAATTCGTAGAAATCACAGAAAAAGACGTTCTCGGTAAATGGGCCGTGTTCTTCTTCTATCCAGCTGACTTCACGTTTGTTTGTCCAACCGAACTTGGTGACCTTGCTGATCACTATGAAGAGTTACAAAAACGCGGCGTTGAAGTGTTCTCAGTTTCTACTGACACTCATTTCACTCACAAAGCATGGCACGACAGTTCTGACACGATCGGCAAAATCAACTACTACATGGTCGGTGACCAAACTGGCAACATCACCAATAACTTCGGTGTAATGCGTGAAGGTCAAGGCCTAGCAGACCGCGCGACTTTCGTTATCGATCCAGAAGGTGTTATCCAAGCGATAGAAATCACCGCTGAAGGCATTGGCCGTGATGCACAAGACCTAATGCGTAAGATCAAGGCGGCTCAGTATGTAGCTTCTCACCCAGGTGAAGTGTGCCCTGCAAAATGGAAAGAAGGTGAAGAAACGCTAGCGCCATCTTTAGACCTTGTAGGCAAAATCTAATTCTAATTAACGCTGATAGCGAACCTGTGGCGTTAAACCACATCCGCAAGCACAGACGTTAATCGATTAAGAGCAGGCTGGGTGTTTTACTCTGACGACCTAAATGCCTAGCTTGCTCTCTCTTGACAATATTCATCCAGAGTGGCCATTTTTTTCAACGTATTCGACAAGGTGTTTCTATGTTAGACCAAGCGATTAAACAACAATTAAAACAATATCTCAGTAATCTGAAACAAGACGTCCGTTTAGTGGTCAGCCTCGATGAAAGTAAAGCGGCGCAAGACATTCTAGCTCTGGCTAATGAAATTGCTGAACTCAGCCCATTAGTTTCGGTCGAGCGTGACGATAATGCCAGTGCGCGTAAGCCTATCATGACGGTCAGTAACCCAGAGAAAGCAACCCAATTAAGTTTTGCTGGTGTGCCTATGGGCCATGAATTTACTTCTTTAGTTCTTGCCCTGCTTCACTCTGGCGGCCATCCAATGAAACTGGAGCCAGAAGTCATTGAGCAAATTGCCCAGTTAGACAAAAAATTAGACGTAGAGATTTTTATTTCACTGTCTTGCCAAAACTGCCCCGATGTCGTGCAGGCGTTCAATATGATGTCGGCAATTAATCCTGATATTCGCACCACGATGATCGATGGCGCTCTATTCCAAGATGAAGTCAAACAGCGCGACATTATGGCGGTGCCAAGCGTATTCGTAAACGGTGAGCTGTTTGGCCAAGGGCGCATGAGCCTAACTGAAATACTGCATAAGTTAGACGATGGCGCCGCCGAAAAAGCAGCGGCCAGCCTCAATGAGAAAGCCCCTTACGACGTATTGGTTGTTGGCGGTGGTCCAGCTGGTGCAGCAGCAGCGATTTACGCGGCTCGTAAAGGCATTCGCACCGGTATTGTTGCTCAGCGTCTTGGTGGTCAAGTAATGGATACCATGGCTATCGAAAACTTTATCTCGGTCAAACATACTGAAGGTCCGAAGCTTACTGCTAATTTGACTGAGCATTTAAAAGAGTACGGCGTTGATATTATTACTGAACAGCAAGTCGATAAATTAATGGGCGCAGAATTTACCGATGATGGACGTATTCATGTCGGTTTACAAAGCGGTGCTAGCCTTAAAAGTCGCAGCGTGATTTTAAGCCCAGGTGCTCGCTGGCGTGAAATGAACGTACCAGGAGAGCAAGAATATCGCAATAAAGGCGTGGCTTACTGCCCACACTGTGATGGCCCATTATTTAAAGGCAAAAGAACCGCAGTGATCGGTGGTGGTAACTCAGGTATTGAAGCAGCGATTGACTTAGCGGGCATCGTTGAGCACGTTACGGTACTGGAGTTTGCTGATACTTTGCGCGCTGACCAAGTATTGATTAATAAAGCGAATTCATTGCCAAACGTTGATATCATCACGATGGCACAAACCACTGAAGTGATCGGTGACGGTACCCGAGTGACCGGATTGAACTACAAAGATCGTCATACTGATGAAATTAAACACATTGAATTGTCGGGGATCTTTGTGCAAATCGGTTTAGTACCGAACACTGAATGGCTGAAAGATTCAGCGGTTAACTTATCACCGCGTGGTGAAATTGAAATCGGTAGTCGTGGTGAAACCAGCCTTGAGGGGGTATTTGCTGCTGGTGATGCAACAACGGTCCCTTATAAACAAATCATCATTGCGATGGGCGAAGGAGCTAAAGCCAGCTTAGGCGCTTTTGATTACTTGATTCGCCAACAGAACTAATCTTGGCTTAACACAACCAATATGACTCTTACGACGCGGCTGACTCCTTTTCTAGGTCGCTGTCGTGAGAGTCTTTTTTTTGTCATGAATTCAATAACGATCTGGCTTTTAGTCTAATTTTTAGCAGAAAAGCTCAGTATCAACCTTTACCGACTGCTAGTCATGCTGATGATACGAACAAAATCTCCGCGTTTAGCGCTTTATTGATACGTTTAGGTTGACATTTCAGCGTAACTTTTTAGCATGAGGTTTTTCCTTGATGAGAAATTTTTCATGTCAGACACGACTCAAACTGAAGCACCGATCGTTAATTTGGATACCGTATCCCCTGAACTGCGTCAGGTGATTGAATTTGACCAAGTACCCGAGCAAATGTACAACATGGTGGCTTCGATTCATGAAGTCTCAGAAGAGGTCGTTAGAGAAGCATGGAATAGCCTTCCTGCTAGTGCGCAAAACATTCTTGATAACTTTGAGCAGTTCCATGCACTGATCTCAGTAAGCCAAGCGTTTGCCGGCGTCAATGTAATGGAAGAGTTTCCGACACTAAAATTACCTAAAGACATGAGTGAGCAAGACAAAGAAGAGTACCGCGCAGAATTGCTCGATCAAGTCTTACATAACTGTGTTAAAGACATGGTCAAACAAATCAAAAAAGCCCGTCGTGATCCTATTTTAAAACGTGATTTTAAAGACGTGTTTGTTAAATAGTTCAATAACCATTGATACCTAGCTCGCCGTTATCTAACCGTAATCGCGAGCTTTTTTATTTTCTAACACTCACGTTATTTCGCTTCACCTATAGACCATCCCTAATAACCTGTTGTCATCCCTCCTGGTTTCTTTTATTTCGTCGTTATCGACATAGCCTATACTCATCTAATGAGCCGTTTCTCCTATCATTAATATAAATAAACACGCAATAGAGCGTTCAATTACCAAAAAAACCTTCAAACGCGCATTAAACATGATCCATATCAAAAAATCACACGTAACAACTGCCAATCTTGACCATTTAATGGTTTCATACGAACATTAAAAGACAAAAACGAACACAAAGGCCATCAAAATGAAACAACAGCACAGTTCAACGCAATTTAACGAACACCAAGTGTTAGATATTATCGTGGTGGGTGGCGGCATTAATGGTGCCGGCATCGCCGCCGACGCCGCTGGGCGTGGTTTAAAAGTCGGGCTCTATGAAGCACAAGATTTTGCCAGCGCTACCTCGTCAGCCAGCTCAAAGCTAATCCACGGTGGCCTACGTTATCTCGAACATTATGAGTTTCGTTTAGTGAGTGAAGCATTAGCTGAACGCGAAGTCTTACTTAAAAAAGCACCGCACATTGTCACGCCGATGCGTTTTCGTCTTCCTCATCGCCCGTTTCTTCGCCCGGCATGGATGATTCGTGCGGGTCTATTCCTGTATGACAATTTAGGCAAACGCACTTCACTGCCGGGGAGTAAAAAAATCGCCTTGCAGGCAGGCAGCGTAATGAAACCTGAAATGTCGGTCGGTTTTGAATATTCTGATTGTTGGGTAGACGACGCTCGATTAGTGATACTGAATGCGATGCAAGCTAAAGAGCTCGGATCGGAAGTGATCAATTATTGCCGAGTAGAAAAAGCCACTCGTGAACATGATATCTGGTCTGTTACGCTCTTTGATGAGCGAACACAAACCCGTTTTGTGCGTAAAAGCCATGCCTTAGTCAATGCTACCGGACCTTGGGTTAAGCAATTTTTAGATAACAATATCCAAATCGATTCGCCCTATGGCATTCGTCTTATCAAAGGCTCACACATCATTGTGCCAAAAATTCACGATGAGCCGCAGTCTTATATCTTGCAAAATGAAGATAAGCGTATCG
Organism: Vibrio sp. V33_P6A3T137; assembly: GCF_009904835.1. NCBI lineage: Bacteria > Pseudomonadati > Pseudomonadota > Gammaproteobacteria > Vibrionales > Vibrionaceae > Vibrio > Vibrio sp. V33_P6A3T137. The sequence goes on from NZ_WXWK01000011.1 coordinate 28,825, forward strand.
TATTTGTTATCCCTTATTTGGGTAAGTATTCAATGATCGGCACCACAGACGTTGAGTATAAAGGCGATCCAAGACAAGTCACGATTTCAGCAGAAGAGCGTCAGTACCTGATTGATATCGTCAATAAGCATTTTGCGAAAGAGATTGCTGTCAGTGATATCGTCTCTGAGTTTAGCGGTGTGCGGCCTTTATGTGATGATGAATCAGACTCACCACAAGCGATTACTCGTGATTACACCTTATCTCTCGACCAACACGGTGATGAAGCTCCACTGCTGTCGATTTTTGGTGGTAAGCTGACTACCTATCGTAAATTGGCCGAATCAGCGATGAAACAGCTTGCGCCCTTCTTCCCACAGATGAAACCAAGTTGGACAGCACAATCTGCTTTACCGGGCGGGGAAGCCTTTGCACGCGATAAGCTACTGGCCAAACTGCAACAACAACTGCCATTTATAAATCAAGCCATCTTAGAGCGCTGGGTCACTAACTATGGTACGCGCTGTAATACCATGCTTGATGGCGTGCAAAACCAAGCGGATTTAGGTCTTCAGTTTAGTGATGACTTGTATCAAATCGAAGTCGATTATTTGATTGAAAATGAGTATGCACAGCAAGCGGATGATATCTTCTGGCGTCGTACTAAATTAGGTATCGATCACGATGTGACCTGTGTTGAACAAGTAACACAATATTTAGCCACTAAGACAGAGGCAGACCGTAGCCAGCGGGCCGCTGGTTAAGCCCCCTTCATACAGACAAACATGATTGAAGCCACCGCCTTACGCGGTGGTTTTTTTATACGATGAATTTATTTTACTGTTCAGAAGGGCGTAACTGCTCTAACTGCTTCTTAAACAGTGCTGGCATGGTGTATAAAAGCAGTAAGCGAATGGCATGGTTGGCCATCACAAAAGCGGGTTCTAAACCAAGTAATAACGCCACCGCGGTCATCGCTTCAACACTGCCGGGCACCCAAGATAACAGTAACACTAACCAACTCATACCCAATACATGGGCGGCAATCCATGACACGCCCACCGCAACCATTAAACCGATCATGGTTACTATTACCCCAGCTTTAGAGTATGAAGCCGCTTCACGCAATGTCGTTTCCGCCAAACGAACGCCAATTAATACTCCCAGTAAAGCGGTAGCAAATAGCACCAAATTGATCGGCACCGCAAAAGAAAATGTAGGGGCGAAACTATTAAAGGCAGCAGCGATCAGTAATGAGGCCAACATATAGGGAGCGGGAATGCCCAGCTTTATCGAGAGTTTGCCACAAAGCATACTTAGGCCAACAATAGCCCCTAACATGAACCATTGTTCCCCGCCCATCAACGGATAACTGACCGCGATACGGAGGCCGTTAAGAGAAATAATCCCTGCCAATAAGATTAAAATAATTAAGCGAATTGAATGAGCATAAACCACTTTACTCGATGGCTTACTCCCCGACTCACTGATCACCAGAATCGCCGCCATCGCACCGGGAATGGCGCCCAATAATGCTTCAAACGGGTGCCAACCTTCCCGTTTATGTAGCCACCAAAAACCGCCCCCCGTCTGTAACAGTAGACAGACCATTAATCCAGCCACTACCGAGACATTCAGGGTTTGCCCTAACTCAATCAGCGAAATCGTCGCCCCAACACTGATCCCCAATATCACCTGCACAAACATCAACAGACTTTTTGGTAAATTCAATGTTATCTGCGCTTGCTTACGCAATAGCACCACCACGATAGCCGCGATAAATAACTCGCTTAACGGCAAGGAAAAAAAGCTTCCCACTAACATGGAGCACAAAGCAATTAGGGTAATCACCACTAGGTTAAAGCTTATTATTCGAGTGCACATACTGACTCCCACTTCACAGATAACACCGCCTATCACACGGCCATGCTTGGATGAAAACGGCTCCAGCTCACAATCAACACCCCAGCGAAAGCTAGCCAAATCAAAGTCGATAAACTCAATGTCCAAAGCAAAGAGAAGTGATAGCTAAAATAATAAATCGCTAATAGATAGGCGGCATAAGGGATCAAGGAATAGAGGCCAAATAAGGCGGTTAAACGCAGGTCAGCCATGGTGCGCTCAGAGCCAATAATATAATGCGCAATCAAAGCGAAAGTCGGAAACAGTGGCACTAAACCAGCAATAAAAAAACTTTTACTCTTCGAGAGAAGAGCAATAATCAACACCGCTACTGCGCCCAGTAAGCATTTCAAAAACAGAGCCAGCATGGCATTCCTCTCTCATTTCAACGCGTTGCTTACTATAACCAGTTGTTACAAGATGTAAAGATTAAGTTCTCAACCCGTGAAAATAGACAGTTACGGTTGAAAGGCTTTCAATTCAATCACGTTGCCTTCTGGATCTTCAATATAAATCGAACGCCCAAAACCTTGTGCGCCATAACGAGTGTCAAAATCAGAATGAGGAATCTCGTGCTGATCAAGAAACGCTAATAAAGCCGCCTCTTCGAGTGGAGAGACTTGTAAACAAATATGCTCAACATTTCGGCCATCTTGTTGCGGCGCTTTACCCCCTAATTTACCCAGCTCACTATCAACAGTAACGATATCAATTAAAGCTGAGCCAGCTCGTAGCTGAATCAATCCCACTTCATCTGGTAAAGTGCGTTCTATCGGACAACCAAGCACGGTGCCATAAAAATAGAGCATTTTATCTAACTGAGTCGTGCGTAATACCACATGATCCAAACCATGGATGGTTAACATTATCTTCTCCTTATTACTATGTGTATTGGTTTTGCATCTAGAATTATGGCTCGCGAGTTAAGTTGAGTATAATCCGCTTCCTTAATTGACTAATCGTTATTTTCCATGAAGCTAAGCCAACGCCTACAACACATTGAGCAACTGATTACCCAGCCTTATGATCATATTTGGGATTGCTGCTGTGATCATGGTTGGCTGGGACAAGCGCTATTAACGCGCCAAGCGGCGAGCTGCATTCATTTTGTTGATATTGTCCCCGAGCTGATTGACGTGTTACGCCAGCGCCTTTCTCGCCACTACCCTAATCAAACTCTGTGGAGCGCCGACTGCATCGATGTAGCAAGGTTGCCGCTTGATAACTATCATGGTCGTCATTTAGTGATCATCGCGGGTGTCGGTGGTGATTTAACCGCGGAGTTGGTGGACAAAATCATCACGACTCATCCAAACCAATCGATCGATTTTATACTTTGTCCGGTTTATCACACCTATCGCTTAAGACAACAGTTACGTCAGTTGTCCTGCCAGCTGTATCATGAAAGCCTTGTCGAAGACAACCGCCGTTATTATGAAGTGCTGTATATCGCGGCCCCATCTTCTACTGATAATAACGCACCAACGATCAGTCTAGTGGGCGACTCACTCTGGCAAGTCAAGACCCTCGCCGAATATCAGCAAGCTCAAGGATATTTAACTAAGTTACTTAGCCATTATCAGCGTGTTGAAAAAAGTCACCCTGAAAAAGCCGCGCCAATTGTCCGTGCTTATCACTCCGTTTCAATCACGTTATCAGAATGAAATATCAGCCCTAAACTGGGGGGCATCGATAACAAGTGGTAGCAACCATAATAACGCCATTAACTCATCATGATTTCCCTACAGTTTGTCGGTGGTTGGTCATCGTATTTAGAGTTACACTGGATGAGTAATCTCTTCCCTCAGGCGATTTGATTTTCAAACCGCAGGGACAACTCACGATTAAGGAACCAAGATGATCAAGCAAGGACAATCTTTACCTGCGGCAACACTCAGCCAACTGACCGCAGATGGTATGGTTAATCATAATGTTCAAGAATTGTTTGCGGGCAAAAAAGTGGTTTTATTTGCTGTTCCAGGTGCATTTACCCCAACCTGTTCAGAAGCCCACTTACCTGGTTACGTGGTTCATGCCGATACTTTCAAAGCGAAAGGCGTTGACCTGATTGCCTGTGTTGCGGTTAATGATGCATTTGTAATGAAAGCATGGGGCGAAGCGCAAAATGCCTCTGAACTGTTAATGCTTGCCGATGGTGATGCCAGTTTTACCAAAGCTCTGGGCCTTGAAATGGATACTGCTGGCTTTGGTGGCATTCGCTCACAACGCTATGCCATGATCATTGAAGATGGTGTGGTCACCACCCTCAATGTTGAAGAAGCGAAAACATTCGAAGCCAGTAAAGCAGAAACCTTACTTGCGCTGCTTTAATCGACGCTTGAACGACGATGGTTAATACTATGGCCCCTACCTACAATGGGGCCAATTCATTTCTTTAGCGTATCGCTATTGTGTAAATGAATTTAATTACTCTCAAGCCTACAACTCCCTATGCGACTGACATACAATAACGCTTCCTTTTAATATTACATAAAGTCGGAGCGAGATAAGTGAGCGCAAAATATACCCATCTAGCCTGGCAACTCAACTGTGCAAGCGCAGCGGAAAAACTGGTGTTATTAATGCTTGCCGATAGCACCGATGATATGGGCTATGTGACGGTTAACTTAGAACATATGGGCCCGCTCTGCTGCTTATCTACCTTTGGTTTGGCCGAATGTTTACGTTCTTTGTGTGAGCAGCAACGGCTTGAAAAAATCAAAGTAGACTATCATCATGGTCATGAACTGCATATTTTCCAGATGCGAATCAGTGATCAAGAGCACCACCCTATAGCGATGAAATCACCTGCACCTGCACCTGCACCTGCACCTGCACCACAGGAAAACTTTCCTAATCTGCCAAAGCAAGCGTTACAATATCGCAATAACTCGTCTAATTTACTGCAAGGAAACGCGATTGCGACTCATGATTTGGATGAGAGTGAAATCCCTATGTGGGCAGAGCGGGCTTTTAAATTCTCTGGCATTAATAATGATCATCTATTAGTGTGGAAAAAATTTGTTCTCTGGCACAAATCCAAAGCCAGTGAGCTATTAACTGTCGCCCGATTAGAAAACAAACTCCAGTATTGGTTGACCAACGAGAAACTCAATGAAAGACAGCAAGCGAAAACCTCTGAACATTCAGGAAATCGAGAGCAAACTACGGGGAATGGGTATAAACCAAAGCTTAGCCCATCTGAGCGCTTCCGACAGCAGCTTATCCAAAAAGGAAAAAAGCCCACCTTCTGAGCCCATCGTGGCCGATAGTGTTCATCCTGAGGAGCCTTCCGACTGGTGCTTACATGTTTTTGGCTCGTTCTTGAGTGTTTATGAAACTCAATGGGAATATCAGTATGGCAGTTTGCCTACAGGGAAATTTGTTGATTTCGCTGAATCGATTGACCCTAATAGTCTCAATCGAGTACTTAAACATTGTCATGAACGTATTCAGTTGGGCAATAGCTGGCCACCACAAATGGGCGAGCTTTGGGTACTGCGTGATGCCCTTACTGCCGAAGAGCTACTGGATAGCCGGATCCGCGTACTCTCTCGCGAACCGGAGAATAACATTGAGAAATGGTTAGTTCAAAACAAGCTGTATGACTTAAAACGAGTGGCGGAAGCCAAGTTAGATCAACTGTTTAAGAAATATTATTTGGAAGCGAAAAGGCTTGAAGAAAAGGGGAAATTAGTCACTGAATTGCCTAATAATTTACTGCCGTCCCATTCAGTGAAAAACGTTAATGATCTCAAACGGGAAGAGTATGAGCAACAACACGGGAAAACGCTCAACCCACGTATTCAACAGATCCTTAACAGCAAACGTTGAAGACTACCATTTCTTCACCAGTCTACCCAATAAGTTAGGATGGTAATGCCAACAGTGATCAAACATGGTCATCAGTTCGGGATTACCATGACGAGACAAGGTTAACGCATGGAAGCGGTTGCGGCTACGTTTTAAATCCTCGACCTGCTGCAAAATCGATTCGTTCTGCTTGGGAGCAATAAAGTCTGAAATTACCATCAGATCGGCATTTTTGTATCGCTCACCTTGCATTAAGCTGATCGCTTTTTCTAACGCTGGCTGCAGATCAGTCCCGCCATGAAAGGTATAACTTAAAAAATCACTCGCTTCACGCAGACCATCTTGCCGCGTGAGCTCATAGACAATCGCTTGCGTTGAAAACAGCATCACAAAACAATCACGATCTTCGGCTAACGCAATTTGCATCAAAGCGTAAGCCATCGCTTTGGCACACTGCTCAGGAAAACCTTTCATTGAGCCTGATGCATCAATGGCAATAATAAACGGCCCCTTTTCTAATTCTAACTGTGCATGCTCGGTAGATTGAGCACGAACCTTACGCAGCGTGCGTGACTTACCTTGCATACGATAGTTCATTAAGCGCTTATCTATTAGATGCTTATAGAAGATCACTTCGAGTTCTGGATGACTCAAGAAAAGAATTTCATTCGGCAGTAACTTATTGAGATCATCACTAGGGTGAATGCCAACAATATCATCGGTCGCTTGATCAGATTTCTCTTCCACCACCTCGGGATGTTCATTTAGCATTGGATTGAGCGAAGGATCATCAATTTGACTGGCCATTCGTCCAAGTTGCTCAGCGATTTCTTGTAGCCCTTTATGTTTTTTGAGGAAGTCAGCGTGACGCTTCATGACGCTTAGATCGGTTCGGCTTAACTTAGCGGCCGCCATATCCCATAAACGTCCAACGTGATTTTCATCCCCAGCTTGAGCGACATCATCCATATTACGCAACGTTTCCATCCGCTGGTACAACTCGGCATAAGCCTGTTCTTTACTCGCTTCAAGCTCAATAATCTGCGCTTGTTTAATCTCTTCGCTTAAAGCTTTGTACCATTGGTCACAGAAAAAATGGGCAAACATCGGATTCTTCAGTGCGTTGTTGTCTTCCATTAATTGACGAGCTTTCAGATAAAAAGGTGACACCCCTTCTAATTGCTTGATCAGTTCCGGTAGTTTGCTAAAAAAGGTTTCTTCATCCCAATGAATCACTTGTTGGTAAAGTGCCATTTCAGTTTGAAAGTGCTCACTCTCTGTGACTTGAGTAATCTGTTGCTTAACTTGACTATGCCACTTCGCTAAATGATTTTTTACCGAGGCACGAATACCATCATTTTCAACCATCATCATTTGTGAGCGTGCTAATAGATCATTGACGGCGGTTTCAATAATGCCAGATTCCGCGATGGCTAAAACAATATTCAAGCTGTCTGCACCAAGCATAATCAGACCTCAATTAACTAAAAAAATCGCTTAACTGTCTAAAGCGCTGAACGGTTTTCTCAAACTCACTGTGCGTCTCTTCTAATTGCTGCTGTAACTCATGCAATATCGACTGCATCGCCACAGGCAGTTCTGGATCAATAAAGTTATGTGGTAACGCACTATGAAAATCTGAACGCACTTGACGTAAATGATGCTCCGTCTGCTTGAGTTGTGCCAACGCCTGTTCCGCTTGTTGTAACCAAAGTTGATACTGTTGTTCGTCTAACCCTTGCTTAGTCACCAAGGCTAATAACACGGAACGATTGGCAATATCTTTGATAACTAACTTCCCTTGTCCATCCAATTCGATCCGTAACCGGAATACATTCGGATTGTGGTTAACGTAACCGTAAATCTCTCCCTGTCCTTGTTTAATCGCCTTTTGCAGCTCAGGCTTACTAAGGTAAATCCATCGACTATCGCCTTTTTCTGCTTCAGCAACCGATAAATTGTTTTGCAGCAATACCAGTTTAACGAGATTCTTTGTTTGCCCCACTTGATAAAGTTTAGCTTGGCTGAGATCGTATTGATGAAATTGTTTTTTTCTTAACCCGTTTGTAGTTTCTAGTGACGGCTCCATCGCTAATTCACTTTCTAACGCCTGCTGAATGGACGTCAATTCAATACGACAGCGGTCAATTTGTTGCTCAACCTGAGATTGATCAAATGCATCACGTAAAGCAAACTCACGCGTCACTCGATACACCAATTCACGAGACTCGGGACTGTTCCATAAACAATCTTGTAATAACAGTAAATCCAGCGGGCTTATCTGATCGCGTCCATTAAAAAATGCGGACGCTTTCAGTAACTTTACTGACTTTTTCCAGCGACGATCAGAAACATAAACATCATCGGCTGGTAAACCGCTCTCTTGTGCCGCTTGCTCTAATTGCGCTTTTAGCAGATAGAGCTTTTCAAACAGCGGATCGGTTAACGTCAGCTTATCTAATTCACTTAACCATTGATGATATTCTTGATCGGTAATTGCCAGTCCATCAGGGATTTTCGCTTCTTGTGGCGTCCCTACCGTTAACATCGATTTAAAGTTCTGTTTATTTTGAATACGATTGACAAAAACACGCACTAACATACGGTCGTATAAAGCATCAAGACCGCTCTCTTCATCAGGTAATTCATTGGAAGCCGAAATCAACAAACGCATTGGGACTCGTTCAATATCACTGCCATTTTTAAACGTCTTCTCATTAACGACTGTCAGTAATGTATTTAGAATTGCCGGTCCCGCTTTCCATATTTCATCTAAAAAAACCACTTGTGCCGTCGGCAGGTAGCCATCCGTTAGGCGTAGATAGCGACCATTATCTTTTAATTCTTGAATACTTAATGGACCAAACACCTCTTCAGGGGTAGAAAATCGAGTCATCAAGTATTCAAAATAGCTACTACTATCAAAAGCTTGGATAAGACGTTTGGCAATTAAACTTTTTGCAATCCCGGGAGGACCAAGCAGGAAAACACTTTCACCCGTCAGGGCAGCGAGCAAACAGAGCTTAATCGTACTTTCACGCTCATACACGCCATCCGCCAATGCTTTGGCTAATTTATTAATTCTTTCTGCCAGTAACGCTTTTTGTGCATGAGAAGAAGGGTTGATCATAGAGGCGCTCCGTAACTGGCTGAGGGTACAGCGGGATTTATACATTCGTTATTAATTTGTTACAAGTTGTATTTTAAACTCGCACAGCCTTATACCAGATCTCAATAGTGAGAAAAGGGTTGAGATCAAAGTTTGCAGAATTACTTCTCAACTCATTGATGCGTAAATAACAAATTCATAGAAACGTCACGTCTGGACATCAATTGAGTTGGGGTATCCGATTAAATGGGGTAAGGTTAGTCGCTTAACGATAACCGCCCTCTGTTGATACCCTATTGCTTTTATTCATCGCTGACTGCCACGGCATTTCAACAGATAAAAATAGATTATTAGTCCATGATAAAAACCATACACCACTGGAAAAACATTGCACTGGTTGAAGAAACCATTATCTATCCAAACGGACAAACCTTGGTTCATACCACCATCAAACACCCGGGTGCCGCAGTCATCTTGCCCATCACGGCAGATAAGCGAATTATCGTTATTCGTCAATTCAGACCTTCGTTAAAAAAATGGTTACTCGAATTACCCGCAGGGACCATCGAAAATAATGAAACTGCACTTGAATGTGCACAACGTGAGCTAGAGGAAGAGACTGGCTATAGTGGCGAACAATTTTTTGAATTAGGCCAAGTCACTCCGATGGCCGGATTTTGTGACGAAATACAATATCTATTTGTCGCCAAACAACTGACGAAAACACAGCGCTTTCAGTGTGATGATGATGAACTAATAGAAGTATTAAGCCTAACGATGGAAGAGCTCGAACAATACATTATTGATGGCGATATCAGCGATGCAAAAACCATCGCTTGCTTAAGTAAAGCCAAACTCTGCGGTTATGTATGAACCTTCGCATTAATTAAGGTGAGGTTTTGTGCAGTCAATCTCTCCATGCTCCAGTTATCCGTGAAACTCTGCGGTAGATCTGGTAAAACATCACAGTAATCAATCAACGAAGAAGTGCCATGACGGAAAAACGACAAGGGCGGCGCAGTGCTGAAGATGCACTGAACACTCGCTATCATATCCTCAAAGTTGCAGCACAACTGTTTTGTGATTTCGGTTATGCACGAGTCTCTTTGCGTAACATTAGTGAAAAAGCCGGAGTGTCACACAGTTTGATTCGTCATCATTTCGGTAGTAAAGAGAAAATCTGGCACAGCATTAGTGATGGCCTGCATCTGTATGTTGAGCATTATATGCGTAAGGTGATCAAAGAGATCCCAGAATCCATGCCAGCTAACGTGAAAGTCTATCTGTTTATCATGCGTTTATTGGCTCATGGATTGATTGTCAAACAACCTATCCAGCTGATTGCTGATGCCGTGCGTCAAGACGATGCGTTAATCGACTACTTTATCGATACTTCAGGTGAAATAGAACGATTAATTGAAGGGTTTGCCGAACAGTATAATCAACAGTGCCCTGAAACGCCGATCAAAATTTGGGAAGTGAAATGGCAAATGATCATGTATACCCACAGTGCGGCCAGTTTAACGCCTTTTCTCAAAGAAACATGGCGAGATGAAGAAGCGGACCTCGACCAATGCTTACTCAATCACTGGCAACTGTTTAATGGGTTAATGATTCAAAAATACCGCATTACTGACGAGTACGCTTTATCTCCTCGCTCCGTCAAAGAGCTGGTTTATGATGTGCAGTATGATTGGCGAAAACAGTGCGCCCTCTCTCATCCATCGGAAAACCTCTCCACTGACGAAGACTCATCAGCGACAACCGATTAAGCCAATATCTAACATATAACCCCCTAAAGGCTCACGTCTTCAGGGGGTTATATGTTTAACTATCTTTTACCACGCTTGGCGTGAATTTTCAGCTTAGCCTTTAATTGGCGTTTCTCCGCCGAGCGGCTCAATCGCAGAGAAGGCGTATCGTCATAACGTTCTAATGGCGATGGTTCAAAACCTTTTAACCACTCTTGTGGTAAGCGCTGATCCAGCAACCGCTCAATCGCTTGCAACAATGGCTCTTCTTGTGGACTCATTAAAGAGACCGCCAAACCGGATTGTCCTGCCCGTCCCGTACGGCCGATACGATGAACATAGTCTTCCGCTTTATAAGGCAGATCGAAATTAACCACTTGCTCTAACTGGGAAATATCAATCCCGCGCGCGGCGACATCCGTGGCAATTAACGCCCGAATCTTGCCGGCTTTAAAATCATCCAACGCCTTTTGTCGCGCGCCTTGGCTTTTATCACCATTGATCGAGGCTGCTTTAATACCATCCAACTTCAGCTCTTGAGCTAAAGCATCACTGCCCTGCTTAGTCTTAGTAAAGACCAACACTTGCTGCCAGTTACGTGAACCGATCAAATACGCCAATAACTCACTTTTACGTTTTTTATCAACCGGATAAACCATTTGTGACACTGTGTCTGCCGTCGTATTCGCTGGCGTCACTTGCACCTCTATCGGTTCATGCATCATCCGATAAGCCAATGCCTTAATTTTTTGATCGAAGGTGGCAGAGAAAAATAACGTTTGTCGTGCACGATTTAATTTACGCAAGACTCTTTGGATATCAGGCATAAAGCCCATATCCAGCATTCGATCCGCTTCATCCAACACTAAGGTTTGTACGTTACCCAAATAAAGACTTTTCACATGTGCATGATCCAAAAGCCGTCCTGGCGTGGCGATGAGTACATCAGCACCACCACGAAAATGCTGTTTTTGCACACTCATACTGGTACCGCCATACGCAACAACAATTTTTAACTCGCTGCCTTTCGCGTAAGCAGTCAGGCTCTCAAATACCTGCTGGGCAAGCTCACGCGTTGGCACCAACACTAAAGCGCGAATATCCCTGTTGCTCAAATCGATACTAGTTTTTGATGCCGCCAAGCGTTGTAATATTGGCAGACCAAAGGCCGCCGTTTTACCCGTTCCGGTTTGCGCTCCAGCAAGCACATCATGTCCCGCCAAAATGGGCGGGATGGCCTGAATTTGAATTTCTGTTGGCGTCTCAATACCTAACGCATTCAGGCTCTCAACTAAAGTAGGTGCAATACCCAAGTCTAAAAAGGTTTTGAAGGGTGAAGACATGCTACTTTCCTTTTAAAAATACAAGAAACGCCCAGCGTTCGACGCTGAGCGTAAAGAAAATCTGGGCGCGGATTGTAGCAAATAGTTATGGATTTGGCTTTGCGAAAATGAGAATCGCCACCTATAGTGATTATTTTGTACGCAAATGGAAATCATGATGCGAACTAACAGAGTAAGGTAACGTCAGCCTCGCTAGTGTCATAAGCCGTAGTATCGTAGTGACTTAATTCACAACCAATTTCCAACGCGTCTAACAGCTCTAAAGTATCATCATTAAGGTTTATCTGGTCTGTCATCTCGACCTCCTGTGTTATTACTGGAAAGGTGAATCACTTTTCCACTCCGTGTAATTTTGTGTCGTACTCAACGAGAACAATACCAACTACAGATTTAACACAGTCAGCGATGCATCACCAGTCAGACCAAACTAAAGATTCAGTGTACAAATAAAATTACACTAATGAACTTAATTTTTTACAACACCATTGACCTTATTGATTAATTTATTCAAAATAGCCAAAAACACCTAAGCAGCGGCCTAAACATCGTTTAACTGACTCCGTCGCACCCATTTAACCACTAAATACGTACAGATAAGTTTACAATATGATTAAATCAAAACTGTTAGGTAGTAGCTTAATTATTGCAGGAACGACGATTGGCGCGGGTATGCTCGCTCTGCCTTTGGCTTCCGCTGGGCTTGGATTTTCGACGGCATTAGTCATTATGCTTGGTCTATGGGCCTTAATGGCCTTCACCGCATTATTGATGGTAGAAATCCATCAATACTCAAGTCAAGACGCCACGTTGCATACCCTCGCGAAAGAGATACTCGGCACAAAAGGCAAGTGGATAGCGACCTTCGCTATGCTGTTCTTATTTTACTCGTTATGTGCTGCTTATATCGCTGGAGGTGGTGGGCAGTTTACTCAACGGATCAGTGAATTTACTGGATTCACTATATCTGCGCCAACAGGCACTTTGCTGTTTACCGTTATTGTCGCTGCGGTAGTCACCATCGGTACAGCGACGGTCGATAAAGTCAACCGCTTATTATTTGCCGGTAAAATCATTGCCATGATCATGGTGCTGACGTTTCTTGCCCCTAATGTTACTGAGTCCTACTTATTAAGTATGCCACTTGGACAGGGGCTGATCATTGCTTCTATCCCCGTGATTTTCACCTCGTTTGGTTTTCATGGCAGTATCCCTGCTATCGTCAACTATCTTGATGGACATACCCCATCACTGCGTAAAGCCATCGTCTTTGGTTCGGCTATTCCACTGATCATTTATATCCTGTGGCAATTAGCCACACTCGGTGTCGTTAGCCAAGCTGAGCTGGTTCAAAATAGTGGTTTGTCTGCCTTAATTGGCACATTGGCACGCAGTGCACATCAATCGGGCCTAGGGAGTATGATCGGTATTTTCGCGGATTTAGCGTTATTGACTTCTTTCCTCGGTGTTAGCTTAGGTTTGTTTGAGTTTATGGGTGATACGTTACGTAAAAAAGGGGCAGGTGTGAATCGGTTCGTCGCTTCTGTCGCCACCTTTACCCCACCGCTTTTGTTTGCTTTATTCTACCCGCAAGGCTTTATTATGGCCTTAGGTTATGCGGCAATTGCTTTGGCGGTGTTGGCGATATTTTTACCGATTGCGATGGTCGTGCGCGTTAGAAGTCAAAGCTCCTCACCTGAGTATTACCAAGTGATTGGTGGTAAGCCAGCCTTGATGATTACAGGGGTCATTGGCTTATTAATTGTTGCAGCCCAATTAATGATCACCATTGGCGCACTTCCCGCACTCGGCTAATCACTGCCATTCAAGCGCCCTGCTTGGAATTCTTTATGACCTTTCTCAAAGCCCGAATAAGAATCCTTATTCGGGCTTTGATATAAATGCTGAATATATCGATCTACCTCTCACTTCTTAAACATTGGTACATATATATTTCATAAATATATGGGATATTACACACTTTAATCGCTCAGATAGCCGTAAAATCGCTCAACCCCTACGCCATTGTGCTGCACCGGAGAAGATATGAAACAAGTTCCATTCAGGATGATTGATCGTGTATTCATCAAAATATCCATCAACGATAAGATGTGGGCCGTGTTTGCGCTCTTTTTTATCACACTAAGTGCCCTAGCTGGCGCTCGCTATATCAACACTATTACCAACTTTGAGACTCAAGCGAAACAAGCGGTAGAATATAAGCTGCAAGGGATCATCAGTCAAAATGCCATTACCCTGATCCCGGGATTAGAATCTCGCGCTGCTTTGCAAGATACGCAGTATCAACAAGGTCGAGTCATGGCGACGGCTCAAAGCAACAATGGGCAGGTCTATCGTTTAACGGAAGACTTCTCTCGTCAAGAGCAGCAAATGCGCTCTGCCGCTTTTAAGGTGCTTTTATTCAGTTACTTGTGGGTTCTTCCGTTCGGGCTTCTTTGCTATTGGATTGCGACTTTCTTAGGTGGAGCATTGTGGGATCTCTACACTACGACGCAAAAAATTGCGAAAGGCGATCTGACTTCCCGCTTAGGTTTTCATCCTGGACGTGATGAGTTTGGTACCATTGGCTGTGCACTAGATAAAGCCATGGATACCTTGACTGAATTAGTGGTCACAGTAAAAGACAACTCAGCGACACTCACCGATACCTCAAAAGTGTTTGCCGGTGAAATGAAAGAGAGTGAAAAACAAATTCATAATCAATACGCGTCGTTAGATTCTGTTGCCACCGCCATGGAGCAAATGACGGCCTCCGCACAGGAAGTGTCGAGCATTTCTCGTCAAGCCACTCAACAAGCAGAGCAAGATGCGAAACAAGTTGAGATTGGTCATCGTCGAGTCACTCAAGCGATCAACGAAATTGAACAATTATCACGCTTTATCGGTCAAACATCCTCATCGGTAACAACCTTAAATGAAAATGCGATCAAGATTAATGAAGTGATCACCACCATCAACGCTATCTCTGAACAAACTAATCTTCTCGCACTCAACGCAGCGATTGAAGCCGCACGAGCTGGTGAACAAGGTCGAGGATTTGCTGTGGTTGCTGACGAAGTTCGCACTCTCGCTAGCCGTACACAATCAGCCACTATTGATATTCAATCGATGATTGAAAAACTGCAAAGTGAAAGCCGTACGATAGCAAAAATGACCGAACAAACGGTAGGACAAGCGCAAAGTAGCAGCAGCTTAGTAATGGAAATTGGCCAAGATATTGAAAAGATCGCTCATTCGGCACGGATGATCAATGATATGAGTGTACAAATTTCAACGTCTGCAGAAGAGCAAAGTTCGGTAGCCAATGATATTGCATCAGAATTAAGCGATATCCGTAGTCAGTCCAATACCATTCGTCGCGTCGCAGAAAAATCCTCATCTGGGATTAATGAAATCAGTCAAGCGACGCAAAACCTCAGTCAAATATTAAGTCGCTACCAAACGAATTAATCCGCCGCTTTCTCCTCTCATTTGAGATGAAGAGTGATTTATTAAAAAGCCAGTCAACTAATGTGACTGGCTTTTTTATTGATAACCATTTGTTGGTGACCAATAACGACTGACCATAGCCCAAAATAAGTGATGGCTAATAACGTCGTTTAGTTATATCGCTTCACTATCCGGATAACCTTGAGGATTTTGTGACTGCCAACGCCAAGTATCTTGCGCCATCTCTTGGAGGGTGCGTGTCGCTTGCCAATTTAGCTCTTTCTGAGCTTTCGTTGGATCGGCCCAACATTCGGCAATATCACCCGGGCGTCTTGCCACTAACTGATACGGTATTTGACACTGATTAGCGGTTTCAAAGGCTTTGACCATCTCTAACACACTGTAACCCTGACCTGTGCCTAAGTTATAGATATGTAGCCCTGACTGAATGCCGACTTTTTGTAGTGCCGCAATGTGCCCATCAGCCAAATCCATCACATGAATATAATCGCGTACACCAGTACCGTCTTTGGTGGGGTAATCACTGCCAAAAATAGACAGACATTCGCGCCGCCCGACAGCAACTTGAGAAATGAACGGCATTAAATTATTCGGAATGCCTTGCGGATCTTCACCAAGCTCTCCCGATGGATGCGAGCCAACCGGATTGAAATAACGCAAAAGCGTGATGCTCCAATCTGGATTAGCACGTTGAAAATCATGTAGACACTCTTCAACCATCAATTTACTACGCCCATAGGGATTCGTCGCGCTGGTCGGAAACTGTTCAGTGATTGGCACGCTAGCAGGATCGCCATACACGGTCGCAGAAGAACTGAATATTAATGATTTCACCCCCACTTCACGCATCGCGGAAACGAGCACTAAGGTACCATTGACATTATTATCGTAATATTCGAGCGGTTTTTGAACCGACTCACCGACCGCCTTCAACCCCGCAAAGTGAATCACCGATTCAATCTCATGTTCGGCCATAATGCTCATTAACCGCGCTTTGTCACGAATTTCGCCATGAATAAAAATGGGGCGACAACCTGATATTTTCTCAATTCTGTCCAATACCGAGGCTTTACTATTGTATAAGTTATCAACAATAACTGGCGTCATGCCCGCTTGAATCATCTGGATACAAGTATGACTACCGATATAGCCCATTCCCCCGGTGACTAACACTTTCATACCTAGCTACCTTTGTTCGTTAATTTGTACATCTTAGTTATCTGTTTGAGTCATTGATTCGATTGCAGCACGATTGACCACGTTCATAAACCTATTCTATCGTTAAGTACTTTCAAAATACTAATAAAGAATCCAAGAAAAAAACTGTCATCGTATTGATCTTATCCTATAAGATAATGATAAATAGGCTCAAACGATGACTAATATTCAACATCAGATAAGTAAGGGATAACCAATAAGGATCACCTTCTGTGAGTACGACGCGAACGATCAAACTAAATTGTGATATGGGCCAAGGCTTTGGTGCATGGCAGATGGGGGCTGATAAAGACATCATGCCTCATATCGATATGGCTAATATCGCCTGTGGATTTCATGCTGGCGATCCACATCTCATCAGTAAAAGCATTGATTTAGCACTACAAAATGACGTCATGATTGGTGCTCATCCCGGCTATCCTGATAAACAAGGCTTCGGTCAACGCTCCTTTGCCCTATCGGATGAAGAGATATGCGATATTGTGATTTATCAAGTTGGTGCGCTCAAGGCCTTGTGTGAGAGCAAAAATGCCGAGCTAAGCTATGTCAAACCCCATGGCGCGTTATATCGTGACATGATGAGTGATAAAAATATTTTCCGATCGATGGTCGATGCAGTCTCTTGTTTTAATCTTCCCCTGATGATTTTAGCCTCGCCGAATAACCAAGATTATCTCGATCTGGCGGATCGCTTTGATGTGCCGCTGTTATTTGAAGCGGTTGCCGATAGAACGTATCTGGCTAACGGGCAATTAACGCCCGACACGCTACCTAATGCGATACTGCATAGCGAAGAAGCGGTATTAAACCAAGTCAAACAAATCTCTCGTTATGGAAAAGTAACCAGTGCAGACGGTTTTATTTTGGCGATTGAAGCAGACACCTTATGCGTCAACCCAGGACATCCAAAAGCGGTTGAATTGATCAACCGCATCCGTGAGCAGTTGCGTTAATGATTACTAATGCCAACAACCTTAGCTAACGCAATCGGATAACCACGCTGCTCCGCTAACTCGATGGCTTTTTGCTCAATTTGTTGCTCGCTAAAACTTAAACACACCGGGTGCTGCTGCTCAATCGATAATCCAGAATCAACGTCGGCTAATTGCCATGTCGAAACCAGTCGTCTCGCTGCTTCCAAAGCCGATGAGCCTTTTACTACCTCGATGCGAGCATACTGGTTGGCCTCAAACGTAACATCTGCCGCTCGCAGTGATGCATCGACACCTGGGATCTGCTGAGCACCAAATAATGGGTTTCCACCAACCTCTGCACAAGCGAATTCGGGTACAAATTGACTCATGTGTTGAATTGCTCTTAAAGTCCGCTCACTTAGCGCTTGGCTTGACCAGCCTTGAGTCAGCTTTTCCTGCAGATAAGCGGGCAAACAAGGTTGTGAGGATTCCGCCGTCGAAGACACCAAGCCGTCACTGAACAACGTAATGTCTTGTGTCATACCGTGCAATTGAAAAACACCATCCGCATAAGGGGTTAGCTGAGCCATTCCTTGTGGTGTGCCTCTCGGGCCATGGAAAATTACCTCAGGCCACTCTTGATGACAACGCGGCCAGTGGGTCACAAACGCAGCTTTAAACTCAACCAGACGCTGCCGAGGATGTTGAGTTAAATCATCAATTTTACCCGTTTCATAACCGCAGGCATTAATTAAGTAGTCACACTGTAACAATTGCTGATGACCATGACGATCTTGATAGGTTAACTGCCACTGTTGATCGACGAACTGGGAGTCAACCAACGTCGCTTGGGTGATGACTTGGCAATTTGGCAACGCTTCTAAGGTTAAGTGTGCGCTGGCGGCTAATCGGAAGACGCTCCAACCATATTCTTGCACGGCAACAACCGGATATTTCAGTTGAGATAAATCCGTATGCTGGGCAAAAGGGATTAACCAATCATCGAAGCTGGTTGGTACCTTCGGTTGTGACTTAAGTGCAAGACGCTCAAGCTCATCTTGCTGATAAAGACGAAAATAGTCACTGGGTTCACCGAGCATTTTATTGTGACAGTCTTCGACGACGAGCTGCTGGTAAGCGGAACGAATGACTTCTAGCCTCGGTAACACTTCCTGTACAGATCCAGGATCACTGTGTGGAATGGCGATCACTGTGGGTCGACGATTTAAGGTGTGCGGATATAACCTTACGGTTTCTATCGATTGACGCAGTAATTCAATGCACTGCTGTTGAGAAATTTCTCGATATAAATTACCGCCTGCATGAAGATGGCAAATCGGTGGTCCGTTGACGAGACCAGCACTCTTTTCCAACAAGGTCACCTTTAACCCGAGTTCACTTAGATGCACCGCGGCGGTGGCACCTGCGACACCACCACCAATAATGGCGACGCTCGGGGCTTGTATTTCTGGTTTAGTAAGTAACATTTCACTGCCGTTGGTCATTACGTTGCTGCCTATTCTAAAACGTGTAAAAGGTTATGAAAATCACATTTTTCACAAGGTCTTATCGATGTTATACCCAAATGGGCCTCGCTCGCTCGACAATGGACTCAACCGATCATCGGTGAAAGCCATGAGTCGCGAGACCTTCCCTAAATGCACACAGGATAACGGGGGTTTGATGTAACGTGGCACCGTTATCAACTGTGCAAAATTTATCAAAAAAGCCTTGACTGATTATCCGCTTATCTTCGACTGTCGCTCACTGTGAATAACGGATTATCAGTAAGCTTGAGCGGCATTGGCTTAGCATGCTGATCGCTATCTATGACCAATCAAGTTATCCCAACCTTTATCCACTGTTTTTGTGGATAAGTTCTTTACTTACTCAAGATACGATTAACTTAAAGCTCGGTTAATCGGCGTTAACAATCGCTGTAACAAGCTACTAACCACAAGGGCTAAAGTAACAAAGGTCATCACTGGTAGAGCCAACCACATCGAAAAATGCGTCACTGGGGATAAGTCAAACCCCCAATACATGATACTGCCAACAATCACATCGGCACTGATTGCCGCCACCAACCCAGCTATTAACGCCATTACCCCATACTCAGCCCATAAGGTTGCTGTTACTCGGCGGCGACTTGCACCAAGCGTACGGTAAAGCTGGATTTCTTGTTGACGTTGACTCAAACTTAAACGCAATAAGGTAAAAATCAGCAAAATACCGGCTAACATACCAAGCGCGGCCAATACCGTAATCGACCAAACGATTTGCGTCAGTAGCTGCTGAATCTTTTCTCCCATCGCTCGGATATCCATTAAGCTCACTGTCGGATGCTGGCGAGACAACTCACTGAGCAAGGGTTGGTGATCAGATTCAATCCGAAAGCTCACCATCCAACTGCCTGATACGTTTTGCATCACATCCGGCGAAAATATAAAAAAGAAATTCGGTTTCATTTCGCGCCATTCTACGTGACGAATCGTATTAACAACCGCACTAATGGTTTGACTACTGATCATAAAGCTCAGCGTATCCCCCACTTCAATCCCTAATTCTTGAGCTAGGGATTGTTCAATTGAAACGGCCTGACTGGCTACCCATTGCCCTTCCACAATCGTGTTATAACTCGGTAATGTATCACCCCAAGTAAAATTAAGTTCACGGCGCAGCGCGTTAGGGCCATCTCCATTCTCAATTCTTTCCTGAGCGACTTGACCATTAATATGGGTTAGTCGACCACGAATAATCGGAAACGCCTCAGATCGTTCAAGACCCGCCTCATCGAGAGCTTGCAAATAAGCCTGCTTTTCATAATCAGCAATATTAATTGCAAAGGCATTCGGTGCATCGGCAGGTAATACTTTTTGCCAATCCGTCAGTAAATCGGTACGCACCAACCACATCACAGCCAATAACATTAGCGATAATGATAACGCGCCAAACTGTAGCCCCGTAGCGACACTCGAACGATTGATTCGGCTCAATGCTAAACGCATCGCCGTATTCAGCGGTAACAAACCCAATACGCGGATTAACAACAGACTGATCACGGCTAAGACAAAAAACAGCCCAAGAATGCCAAATAAGATGATCCACACCAATTGGTTTTGCCAATAAACCACCACCATAGGCACCAATGGTACAGCGAGTAATAGGGTATTCCATAAGCGACGGCGAGCGGCTTTAACGGGCTGTATGACACTGGCAGCGTTAACATTCAGTAGATAACCAAGAGGAATGCCTAATGCGGGTACGGCAATCAAAATACTCGATAACAACGCCACCGCGACAGGTTGGAAACCATAAGTCGGTAGAGGATCAGGCAATAAATCAACCAACGGTATTCTGAGTAAAAATTCCAATCCAACGCCAATCAGAGTACCGCCTATGGCAGCAAAGAGTAGCAACAGTCCAATTTGAATCGTTAACCAACGCACGATCCATTTTTTGCTCGCGCCAAGACTTTTTAACATGGCAATCGTACGTTGGCGCGTCGAAACATAGTGCTGACAGGTTAAGACTAACGTCGTCGCCGCCATCATGATCACAATCGCGACGGTTAACGACAAATATTGCTGAGTACGTTCAAAAACTTCATTACTCTGATTGGTGGTTTCTTGATCTCGCCATTCGTCACTCGGTCCGAGTTCGAGCGATGATTTTAATGGCTCAATCTGATGATCCGCGCCGAGAATGAATAACCGATATTGAACACGGCTACCCAGTTGAAGGGCCCCCGTCTTCGCCACATCTGCTTGATGAATATAAACTACCGGCATTTGTTGAAAAGGATTAAAACTTAACCCTGGCTCGTCAATAACTCGACCACTGACCTGAAAATCAGCGTCCCCCAAAGTAACCGTGTCACCTATCTCTACATTAAGTTGAGCAAACACGCGATCGTCTAACCATAACTGGTTGGCTTGCACACGATGAGACAGCGCAACACCATCACTTAGGGTCATTTTGCCAAGTAGCGGATAGGATGCATCCACCGCGCGAACTCCGACCAATTGCATACCATGATCACTGAACGCCATGGTCGCAAAACGCGTCATCTGCGAAGTACTTAACGACTTCTGTTCCGTGAGCGCCAATAAAGAGTCTGGAATAGGATTAGCCGACACATACACGCTGTCGGCGGTAAGCGCCTCTTTCCCCTGTTTGACGACCACTTGTTCCATGCGCTCAGCTAAAGCGCTTAATGCAAACAAACAAGCAATAATCAAGGTTAACGCCAACGAAATCGGCCACAACTGACCATGACGAATTTCACTCAAACTCCAACGTAAAAACCGCTGATTCAAAGTAAGGGCTGGGCTTGTTTTCACACGCGTTCCTCCAACTTACCCGCTTGCATGTAAAAGCGGCGCTGACAACGTGCTGCCAGTTTAGGGTCATGAGTCACCAACACTAGCGTTGTGCCATGTTGTTGATTGAGTTCAAACAGCAAATCAATCACTTTACTGGCCGTTTCTTGATCTAAATTGCCGGTGGGTTCATCGGCAAACAGCACTTGAGGTTCAACCATAAAGGCCCGAGCAAGGGCAACGCGCTGCTGCTCACCGCCAGACAGTTGATTGGGTGAATGGTGTAAACGGTGAGCAAGACCAACCGAGGTCAATAACGCCTCAGCTCGCGCTCGATTTTCAGGTTCCCCTTTTAACAGACAAGGTAGAGTGACATTATCGAGCGCCGATAAGCTTGGGATCAGTAAAAAACTCTGGAATACAAACCCAATCGATTGACTGCGGATCGCCGCTCTCGCTTCATCATCGAGTGAAGAGAGTCCCTGCCCAAGTAGATACACTTCGCCTTGTGTTGGCGTATCTAAACCGGCTAATAACGTCATTAGGGTTGATTTACCTGCGCCAGAGCTACCGACAATCGCTACGCTTTCACCAGCACCGATGGTAAGATTAATATCATGAAGAATGGTCAAGGTCTCCTGTTCAGTGGAGACCACTTTTGAAACCGACTGTACTGAAATTACAGATGGTACTGAGCTAACGGAGCTTTGCATGGCGAAACGACTTCCTTTGTTATTTTTAGGGTTTATTTTTTCTAGCATGATGCTATTTACAACGACGGCACGCAGTCAAACCTTACTAATTTTGGGTGATAGTTTGAGCGCAGGCTATCAAATGCCGATTGAGCAAGCATGGCCGACCTTACTTGAAAGCCAATTAGCATCACACCACGAGGTTACGATTATTAACGGCAGCATTTCTGGAGATACCACAGGTAACGGGTTAGCGAGACTTCCTTCACTACTTGAGCAGCATCAACCTCAAACCGTACTGATTACCCTTGGCGCGAATGATGGCTTACGTGGTTTTCCACCTCAAGTAGTAGAAAATAATCTGCGCACAATGATCGAACAAATTAAACAAGCCAATGCACAGTCTGTGTTAATGCAAATTAAAACACCGCCCAACTATGGTAAACGTTACAGTGACTCATTTGCTGACGTCTACCCTCGCTTAGCCAAAGAGTTTGACCTACCTCTGATCGATTTTTTCCTTGAGCAAGTGATCATCAACCCCGAGTGGATGATGAGCGATGGGCTACACCCAAACTCAGCCGCTCAACCTTGGATCGCTCAATTTATGGCCCAAAAACTCGCGCCGTTACTGTAAATAATCATTCATGACGGCAACACCAGCTTGACAATTTAATCACCCTAGCAACCGTAAAT
This sequence comes from Vibrio sp. V33_P6A3T137, assembly GCF_009904835.1. Taxonomy (NCBI): domain Bacteria; kingdom Pseudomonadati; phylum Pseudomonadota; class Gammaproteobacteria; order Vibrionales; family Vibrionaceae; genus Vibrio; species Vibrio sp. V33_P6A3T137. Next base: position 52,032 of record NZ_WXWK01000011.1, read on the forward strand.
TGCCTAAAACTGTCTGATTTAATGGTTCAGCTCAATAAACTTTACCATGCTTTACGTTATTTTATTGGTTCATCCACTGCACACAGGCCATCTTTATGCGCATTGAACCACTCATTCAAGGCATGGTTGCTCGCTCTGCTCATCCCTATGGATGTCAGCAAGCCGTCCTTCAACAAATTAATTACGTAAAATCCGCGCCATCGATCAGTCAAGGCCCTAAGCGAGTATTGATCTTAGGCGCTTCATCCGGCTTTGGGCTCGCCGCTCGCATTGCCTTGACCTTTGGTGGTGCAGACGCCGATACCATCGGTGTTTCATTAGAACGCGGACCTTCGAATAAAGGCGTTGGCAGCGCGGGGTTTTATAATAATCATTTTTTTAAACAATACGCCGAACAAGCCGGACGAGTAGCGATTAATATTACTGGTGACGTTTTTTCGAAAAACATCAGAGACCAAGTGGTGGAAGCGATTGAAACCTATTTTGAAGGTGAAGTCGATTTAGTGATTTATAGTATTGCCAGTGGTATGCGCCGCAAAGGCGATAGCGAAGAATTTTGGCATTCAGTCATCAAGCCGATTGGTGACAGTGTTACGGGTGCCACGGTCTTATTAGAAAATGATCAGTGGCTAGACACCACCTTAGCGCCAGCTTCAGAACAAGAGATTGCAGATACGTTAAAAGTGATGGGCGGCGAAGATTGGGAAAACTGGATCGACACATTGATTAACCATGATTCTTTAGCCCAAGGATGTAAAACCATAGCGTTCTCTTACGTGGGTTCTGAACTGACTCATCCTATCTACCTTGATGGCACATTAGGCCGAGCAAAAGTCGATCTGCACCAAACCAGCCATGCCTTAAACTTGAAACTCGCTAATTACGATGGCAACGCTTACGCCGCTGTCTGTAAAGCATTAGTAACCAAAGCCAGTGTGTTTATCCCCGCGTTTACCCCCTATATGCTTGCCTTGTATCGCGTGATGAAACAAAAAGGCACCCACGAAGGGTGTATTGAGCAAATGCAACGTCTATTTAGCGATAAGCTTTATACAGATAAGCCTGTTCCCGTCGACAGTGAACGATTAGTGCGAGTCGATGAATGGGAATTAGCTCCTGATACTCAAGCACAAGTTCAAGATCTGGTTCATCAAATGAATGGCTCTAACTTCACTGAATTGGGTGACTATCAAGGCTTCAAGCAAGAATTTTTACGCTTAAACGGCTTTGGTTTTCCTGAGATTGACTACCAACAAGACGTCGACCTTTCTCCCTTTATGGACCACATTTAACATGTGATGGGTGTTCTACTCCGTCAATCAACCATCATCTCCCCATGATGTATCGATAAGTTGGCGCTTGGAGATGATGGTACTAAACCAGTAAAGCCGTAAACCTTAACAGGTAAAGGTGATGAGAAGATCGGATGATTGCTTTACTCTGTCTATAGCGGTCCCTATAATCGCGCCTTTGTCATTCTCAATAAGTGATACTCGAGATGGATCTATTAATTGCAAACCTGAAAAAACTCGAAAAACAGAACTACCGTGCCTATCAGAAAATTAAGGGCCAGTATGACTTTGGTGATTTTACCCTGTCTATCGATCACGTTCAGTCCGATCCTTACGCATCAGCCTCTCGTTTGCGAGCACAACGTGCTTGGTCACTGACTGGATTAGAGTGGTTAAAAGACTGCTCAGCCACATATCAACAAGCCGCCCGCGACTTTATCGCTCGCCGCTTTGCTGAATTAGCCAAACAAGAAAACAGCCTATCTATCTCATTGACTGGGCAAACCGTATTGGACAGCACGTCTGTTCTGTTCAATCAACAAGGTATTGAACTTCGTTTTCGAATCAATTTACCCGCAGAAGGTCGTGATATTTTGGCCAAAAAAGCCATTAATATTTTAACGTTTCATCTGCCAAAATTTATCCGTCGAGCCACCTTAGAGCGTGAACTGGATAAACCCGCCTTGATTACCCATTGCCAAGTGGTTGAAGATCAGCAAGCGCTGCGTGATCAGTTATCAGCTAATGGATTGGTTGCTTTTGTTGCTAATGGTAGTGTCTTACCTCGTGTTGCGGGTAACTGCGATCTACCGATGAAAGAAGCGGTGCCTTTTCAAGCGCCAAAAACCCTGAAGATAACACTCACGACGCCAAACCAAGGCCCGATCACCGGCATGGGAATCCCTAAAGGTATTACCTTAATCGTCGGTGGTGGTTTTCATGGTAAATCAACCTTATTAACCGCGTTAGAGCGTTCGATTTACAATCACATCCCCGGAGATGGTCGAGAAGGTATCGTGACCGATCCGCAAGCAATGAAAATTCGTGCGGAAGAAGGACGTTGTGTTCACAACTTAAACTTATCAAATTACATCAATCATCTACCTATGGGTAAAAACACCCATGATTTTAGTACTCAAGATGCTTCAGGCTCAACCTCACAAGCCGCTTGGTTACAAGAGTCTATTGAAGCAGGCGCAAGCACCCTGTTGATTGATGAAGATACTTCTGCCACCAACTTTATGATCCGTGATGAAAGAATGCAGGCTTTAGTCGCGAAAGGCGATGAACCCATCACGCCATTGGTGGATAGAATTGGTCAATTAAGAGATGAACTCGGCATTTCAACCTTGATAGTCATGGGTGGCTCGGGAGATTATTTAGATATCGCAGATACCGTGATTCAAATGCATGATTATCAAGCGATCGATGTTACTGCGAAAGCACAACAAGTGATCCAACAGCATCCAACCTTACGTCGCAATGAGTGTGAAACGCCATTAACCGCTTTCCCTCCTCGATCATTAAACCGCAGTGTTTTACAAAAAATATTGGCAGAGGGTAAATTTAGAGTATCGGCTAAAGGCACCAGTTCACTACGCTTTGGTAAAGAATTTGCTGATATCTCGGCACTGGAACAGTTAGAGTCCTCTGCAGAGATTAACGCTATCGGCTGGCTTTGTTTTCAACTTGCCCAGCAGCCCGGTTGGGCAACTTATCCGGTACAAGAGCTAGCAGCGTTATTGGAAGGGGAATGGTACAGCAAGATGCCCAATCAAGGCGATTTGGCTAAACCACGTATTTTAGATGCGATGGCCACCTTAAATCGTCTACGTAAAGCACAATTTAAAATAGCCGAATAATCCACGTCGCTTAAAGATGGTCATTTTCAATATCCTCAACACACATGATAACAAACCGTTTCTGTGAGTTGGGGATATTATACAACGACGATAAATGCTCAACCCTATCTAATGCTCATGCCTCAAGACATTCCAAGCGGCGCACAAGATTCGAAATTGAGCAGCATTACCATTATCGCGATCCGGGTGCCAACGCAACGCTAATCGACGCCAAGTCTTACGAATTTCAAAAGAAGAGGCATCAGCAGGTAACTCGAATAACCGCAAAGCTTGAGAACGATCGAGGGTTTTAATGTCGTCCCCACCCACAAAACGCTGATAACGGGTCCAAAATTCATTCAGTAACCGCTTCACTTCCCCTTCACTGACTTCATAGTGCTCCCAACGCGAGTAATAATCACGCAGCGGATCATCAGAGTCTATCGCATAGTGCGAATGACTAAATACTGGCAATAGCGCAATATCCATCGCTTCAACTTGTAACCAGTTTTTCGGATACAACATCTCTTGTAACTGGTATAACGCGTTCATGATCAGAAAGTTTCGCTTAAAAAGATCTTTATCAGCAGCACTATCAAGCACAGGAATTAAGCCCTGCTCGCTAAGATGAGCCGCTAAGGTATGTACCTTCCAACCAGAAGATTGCCGTTTCAAAACTTCTAGAATGGGCCACAACAAGGGATTTTCCATGTAAGTTTGAAAGGTGGTACTCAAAGCCTGTGAATTTGCCATACTCTACTCACGCTACGTTGTCTCATTCCCATTCAAAGCTAAAGCTAGGCATTTGTCGAGCTTCCCTCCGCAGCTTAGTGTCAGTTTTTGAACTGGTCTGCGGTTCTCATGTAATTGTCGAATGTAAATCCTCATTTAGCCACTACTCCAACTGACGAAAATGGAACAAAAAGCCCTCGCATTGGATCTGCATCACAAATAAAACAGAAAACATGAAATCACTCTCAAAAATGAATCAAAGCTATCTTTATTTAATCAGTATCGTCACAAAGCCGATTATGCTTACTGCACTATTCTTAACCAATCGTGCCTAGAGAGCGGAAATTTGTTGATAATAAACACCGCCATTCTTGCTGTAGCACCAAATAACATGAATAGATTACCTAATAAAAGTAACCCCCGATATCACTTGGAATGATCAAAATAATTTCAAGAATGGAGCGAATAGCGACGTTTCTTTCGGCTTCAAATCAGAGGGGAAAATGAGACATTCTTTTTAATGCTGCTGAGTAATAATGATGACAACAAGAATCCCCAATATTGATATTGACGCTTGCCCATTATGTCAACATGATGAGTTTTTTATCTCTCAAAACGGCGAGAAGTTTTTTTGCGCACAGTGCGGTTTCCATACCCATCAGTTACAACAGATCCAACAACAAGTCTTATTAAGTAAACCAGCCGTCACACTGGCAGCAACTTATCTTCCTCATCAGTTGCACCCCTTAACCCAAACCCAGCATTGACGGGTAAACCATCGTGTTGACTGCTCAGCGCTTAATCAGTGTCTGAGCTTGTGTACTATTGGTTGATCTATCGCCAAGATATTCAACCAATTGTTGCAAATGATGCAGGGTAATCACATCAGGATGCAACACAGGATGAGAAAATAGAGGTGAACATAGTTGAAACGTCATAACTCCTGCGCTGATCCCCGCCTCAACCCCTTTCGGTGTATCATCTACATACACGCAATCTGCTAATGAAAACCCCATACTCATGGCACAATAACGCACCAAATCGGGTTCAGGTTTCCAGCTATTTGCCTCAAAGGCGGAATAAATGCGCCCACCAGTAAAATAGCGCTCTAGACCCGCTAATCTTAATTCAGCGACCATTTTGTCGTGTGGCGCATTTGAAGCAACACAATATTCAATATTATGCCGTTTGAGCTGCTCTAATAAATTAATCGCACCTGGCATAGGCTTAAGCTCAGTATCAAACAATGAGGTAAGCTCTTGCCGGTAACGAAGTTCTAGTTGATCAATATCAGCACTGATACCTGCAAATTGACAGGTATTAACCAGAATATCGGCAATTTTACCACCAGAAAAATGCTGCAAAACATTCTCAAGCGTTAATGAAACACCCAGCTCATTAAACACTCGCACTAGCGCGATACAGCTCAAACGCTCGCTATCAATCAACGTTCCTTCACAATCAAAAATCACACAGCGAATGGTACGGTTTTTCATGGCTGTCCTTATTATGCTTTGTGATGGCTAACGGCAGTTAAACAATCCCTATGCGATTTAACCTTATCACTCATTGCCGATCATTGATTGATAACCCATAGCGTTAATCATCAACACCAAGGCGACTTCAGGGGAAAGGGATAAGCCCCAAAGTAGTGTATACCGATGAGATAGCACTCGGATGATAGAGTTAACAAAATAAAGGAAAAGACCGACAATAATCCCGTATCTTCAAGCAACATCACGATTCTCTTCTATAGAAGCAAGATGAATGCAATAACTCAACGACGCCGAAAAGTGTTATGGCTGGGAATGCTCAATATAGATAGAACCGGAGACTAGGTTTTCTTGCTGATATTTAGCCACGACAGCAGAAACAAACTCATCACTAGAGGTAAAGATCGGGTTGTTTTGCATCACCACATCGGAGATAAGCAGTGACGAGCCATCACTGGTCACAATGGCAGCAGCCATCGGTTGAGCGTCAGCAAATCCCAAATATAAGCGGCAAGGCGGCGAATAAATGATCTGCGTGAAAAACTCGACTAATAAAGCTTGTTGGGCCGCTTGCTCACAACGCGTCGCTTGTAATAACGCAAACATAATGGTTAAACGATGAAAGTCCACCAAATAAATGGCCGCTAAATGACTCTCGGCAACGTGATGCTGCGCCGTAAACGCTTCACTGGGTAAGGCTTGATTTAATGTCTGATAAACCGTAAGGCCTTGCAGACTTTCTGGCGTCGGGAACTGGACATCAACCTGGTCGTACAACCATTGATTCTTTGCATCAATCAGTGATTGCATAGCGTTAGGTGAAGATAAATGGGTCATAGGAATTTCTTCTTCTCTGGCAAGCCATTTTGCTAAAAATACTTACCCATCTGGAGTAAAGAGGCAAAATTAAGGTCGCTTCTCAATATTTTACCTATCATAGCACAGTTCTCCACGCGCTTTTGTTTTGCTTACTGTTATTATCATGCTCTGTTTTGTCGAGGATCCCAGATATGCTCAAAAAATTAACCATCCTAGCCGTAAGTACTTTATTACTATCCGGCTGTGATCGCTCTGCCGTCGGCGATGTGAGTTTAGGACTATTTACGCTCAAAGACATTAAGCTTCACCATTTAACTGACCCCATTGTCACTGGAGTCACTTGTCATATTGCCAGTATTGAAGCGGATTTAAGCTTAGCTGATCCCTCTGATTCTTCGATATCTTGCCGCCAAACGGGTGAGATCACTGCTGAGATGATCGCGAATATCGATAAATCCAAATCTGGCGAAGTCGTGTTTAAAAAATCGAAGAGCATTTTCTTTAAAAGCATGAAAATCCGACGTATTTATGACCCTCAAACGCAAACCTTGATGTACGTCTCTTACTCAACCAAAGAAACCTCCGGCAGCTTTAAACACAGCCTTTCAACGGTACCATTGTGGGGAACCGCAGCCTATGTGGAGCCTACTTTGGTTAGCAATTAACGTTTAATCGCACCACTTGGCATTACCGATAAACAGTCAGTTAGTGAGTAATCAATTTATCTGCTGTAAATTTGAATAGCCGCTAACTGCCGCTTGAAATAAACTAGGCATCGCTCTCATTGCACCCTTGAGCAAAGGCAGACCATTAAAAAATAGACCAGATCAGGAATGCGTTTACCTATGCGGTGAATATTGTCCATTTCCATCTCTTCAATGAAATGTAATTGGTTATTGGCCGGCGTTTCTCAATCGATGATTTGAATCGATAGGTTGGCTTTTTTGCCATCGATAAATTCCGTCACACTGATACAATAAGTTAAGGCATTGGAAATGTGCTCAGCAAACAAACGATGGCTTGAAACGCTGATGGTATATGCCCGCAATGGAAATGTTAACTACCTCACTTCATGAGGAAAGGCGAGAGTTTGTGGTGCTGTATGTCGTCCGTGATTGAGACAACCGCATGTTGACCGTAAGTTAAAGCCATTCAAAACTATTTTTACGTTTTTAGTGATCTAGATCTTTATTTAAC